>NZ_AKIY01000221.1 GCF_000282615.1 Bradyrhizobium sp. YR681
CCCGGAATCCATACTCCCGATCGTGGTTATGGATTCCGGGCTCGCGACTTTGTCGCGCCCCGGAATGACAGAAGCGGGTGTGGCAGATCGTGGCCTTCACAGCCACCCGATTTCCGTGCGGCCCAACGGCCCCAATTCCGTCCGGTTCCAACGCGAATTTGTGCCCGCCCCGCTCGTTCAGTCTGCACCTGATGCGCAAATTTCTCGTCGTTGTTGCCAAGGCGATGCTGGCCCTGCTCTCTCTCGTGGGTGTGGGCCTGCTCGCCTTGTCCGCTTGGCTGGTCTGGCACTACGGTTACGGCATCGGACTTCCGACCGAAGCCCAGCTCGCGGCGGTTTCGCCGACTGGCCCATCGTGCAGGAGCGATCCCAGGCGCGCCACTATCCCCCTCGCGGATATCCCGCTCCTGCTCCGAAACGCGGTGATCGCTTATCAGCAACCCAATTTCTACGATGCCTGGACGTTGAATCCAGTTGCCGAGATCGCGTCAGGCCTGATCACCGGCCGCCGCACGAGACCGGCCGGCATCACGCAATCTGTCGCGCAATGCCTGGTCTTGCTCTCCCCGGGGAACGACCGACAAATCGATCCCATCGCCACGATCTACTTCATGCAGCGCGTCACACGCAGCCTGTCCCGCGACAGGATCCTCGAGATCTATCTCAATGAGAGCTATCTGGGCCGCAGTGCATATGGCGTTGCGGCGGGGGCTGAGGCCTACTTTGGCAAGACGCTCGCGGAGCTTGAGATCGACGAAGTTGCGTTCATCCTGACGCGTGCGCGATGGCCGTATCCCGGTCGAACGTTCGACACGCGCACGCGCGACCACGCCATCGATCGCATGCAGACGGCCGGATTGATCGGCGAGACGCAGGCTGCAGCGGCCAAGAGCCGGCCGCTGCTTCTCAAGGAGGCGCCGGGCACCCAGGCCCGGCCCGTCAACCCATGACGATTCCGATCAGCCCCTCACCGGCAGCGTCGTCACATCATACCCGTGCTTGATGGTCCGCTTCAGCACGGGGTCTTCCAGCTCGAAATCGAAGCGTTCCGCCGGGCGGATGCCGCCCTTGGCGGCGAAGGTGCCGCCGAACATGGCGCAGCCGTCGGGGAACTTATTGCCGTCAAAGCCGCGCGCGATGAGGTCAGCGACTGGAAGCATCGCGTCCAGCGTGCCCTCCTGGTAGAGCACGCGCTCGCCCTTGATGGTGGCGAAGGAGCGCAGGATCATCTTGTCCCAGTGGCCGATGACGTCTTCGAGCTCCCACAGCGTGGATGCAATCGGCTTGTCGCACATCTGCTTGGAGACCGTGACGTTGTAGGCCTCGACCTTGCGGTCGGTGTGGTCGGAGCCGCAGCCGACGAAGATGCGGCCCTGCCAGCCGATCAGCACGAACTCGACCTCGCCGGAGGAATCGCCGCCGCAGCATTCGATGCTGTTGTCCTGGGTCAGCCGCCGCGCCGAGGCGCGGTAGTAGATTGGGGTCGAGGCCGGCGGGGCGATGCCCATCTCCTGCAGCTCCTTGATGTGCTTGTCGCGCGCGACGGGATCGCGGCCGGTCCAGCCGGCGATGACCATCTGGTCGATCGCCAATGTCAGCGGCGTGGTGGTGTCCTGGGCGTCGACGGTGAAAGTCAGGTCAAACACGAATTACGGCCTCCATGCCGGCAGCAAGTTCAAAGATACGACGGTCCGAGCCACCCGCGCCTGCAAGCATCAGGCCGACGGGAATTTCGCCTTCGCGATGCGCGGGCAGCGAGATGGCGCAGCCGTCGGTCATGTTGATGAGGGTGCAATTGCGCAGCGCGCGCAAATTCTGCGTGGTGAACGCCTTGTCGTCGGCGAGATCGGCGATCTTCGGCGGCGTGTTTGCGGTGGTCGGCAGCACCAGGGCATCATAGGGCGCGATGCGCGCATTGACGCGGGCGATCAGCGAACGGCGCTCGTTGAGGAGATCGATGTAGTCGGCCGCGCTCTGCGCCTCGCCGCGCAGGATGCGGACGGAGACGCGGGGATCATAGACGTCGCCCTTGGAGGTGATGAGATAGCGATGCCAGGCGTAGCTCTCGGATGCGGCAAAGCCACCCTTGGCGTTCATCGGGCCGATGTCGTGGAATTCGGCCATCTCGATGCGTTCGATGATGGCGCCGTGATCGGCCAGCGATTTCAGCGCGCGCTCGAAGGTCTCGGAGACCTCCGCGTCGAGGTCGTCGAGCGCGATCGTGGTCGGCACCGCCAGCCGCATGCCTTTTACCGGCCGCGGCTTCAGGGCAACGATCGGCTCGTTGGCGAGCACCGCATCGAGAATGGCACAGCAGCTGACCGATCGCGCCAGCGGCCCGATGCTGTCGAGCGAGAAGGACAGCGGCACCGCGCCGTCGAGCGGCACGCGGCGCTGCGTTGGCTTGTAGCCGACGATGCCGTTGAAGGCGGCCGGAATCCGGCAGGAGCCGCCGGTGTCGGTGCCGAGCCCGCCATGCGCCATGCCGTCGAACACGGAGACCGCGGCGCCCGAGGACGAGCCGCCGGGCACATGCCCCTCGGCCCGGTTCCAGGCGCCCTTCGGCGTGCCGTAATGCGGATTGATTCCGATGCCGGAATAGGCGAACTCGGTCATGTTGGTCCGCCCGATCAGGACGAAGCCGGCCTTGCGCAGCCGCGCCACCGTCGCCGCATCCTGCTCGGCAGCCGGGGAATCGTCGAGCGCGCGGGAGCCGGCGCGCGTCACCTGGCCCTTGATGTCGAACAGATCCTTGATCGAGACCGGGATACCGGCATAGCGCGACGGCGCCGCTTTCACCTTGCGCAAGGCATCCATCGCGTCCGCGGTCGCGAGCGCGGCGTCCTTGTCGACATGGATGAAGGTGCGCTGACCTTCGCCGGCGGGATCGGCGATCCTGGCGATGCACGCCTCGACCAGTTTTCGGGAGGTGGTGCGGCCGCTTTCGAGGTCGTCGGCGAGCTTCGCCAGTGTCGGAAAATCGGGCATGTCTGTCTCACGGAATATTTGCGCGCGCAATCTATAGCGCCGCCTCAGTTCGACACAAGCATTGTGCGCATGATGGCATGCATGCGCATTGCTGGACCGTTGACGCGCCATGGTCGATTGTCGCATCAAGATCGAAACGGGCGGGCGTGAAGCCTGCCTTTTGGGAGGGGTCTCCGAGATGGCCGAACCGCAGCGCGCGCGACCGAAACCGACGCCGGAGACCCAGCATTTCTGGGACGGGACGAAAGCGGGCGAATTGCGCCTGCAGCGCTGCGACGCCTGCGCGCATGTCTACTTCCCGCCGCGCCCGTTCTGCCCGTCCTGCGCCTCGCGCAAGGTCTCTGTCTTCAAGGCGAGCGGCAAGGGCTTCCTCTACAGCTATGTGATCAACCACCGGCCCGCTGCGCCCGGCTTCACGCCGCCTTACGCGATCGCCGTGGTCGAGCTTGCCGAGGGGCCGCGGATGATGAGCAACATCATCGACTGCCCGCAGACGCCTGAGGCGCTCGCACTTGACATGAAGCTCGAGGTCGCCTTCGAGGCGCTCGACGACAAGATCACCCTCCCCGTCTTCCGTCCGGCGAAGGGTTAAGGCCATGCGCAGCAACCAGGTTGCCGTCGTCGGCGCGGCCGAGACCACCGAACTCGGCGTCATCCCCAACATGTCGCAGCTGCAGCTTCATGCGGATGCAGCGCTCAATGCCATCGCCGATGCCGGGCTGAAGCTGTCCGACATCGACGGCTTCGCCACCGCGGTCGAAACGCCGCAGCAGGTCTGTCACTATCTCGGCATCAAGCCGACCTGGGTGGACGGCACCTCGGTCGGCGGCTGCTCGTTCATGCTGCACGTTCGCCATGCGGCGGCAGCGATCGAGGCCGGCCTGTGCAAGACCGTGCTCATCACCCATGCCGAGAGCGGCAAGTCGATGATCGGCAAGGCGCCGCGCTCGATCCCGGCCGACAGCCTGCAAGGCCAATTCGAGGCGCCGTTCGGGGTCTACGGGCCGCCCAGCATGTTCCCGATTCCGGTGCTGCGCTACATGAAGACCCACGGCATCACCCATGAGCAGATCGCCTCGGTCGCGGTGGTGCAGCGGGAATGGGCGGCGAAGAACCCGCGGGCGATGATGAAGGACCCGATCACGGTCGCCGACGTCCTCAACTCGCGCATGATCGCCTATCCGTTCCGGCTTCTGCAGTGCTGCCTCGTCACCGACGGCGGCGGCGCGCTGATCCTGACCTCGGCCGACCGGGCCAAGGACTTTCCGCGCAAGCCGGTCTACATCATGGGTACCGGCGAGAGCGTCGAGACGCCGATGGTCAGCCAGATGGAGACTTTCAACTCGTCGCGCGCCTTCACGACCGCCGGCCCGCTGGCGTTCAGGGAGGCCGGCATCGCGCACAAGGACGTCGATCATCTCATGATCTACGACGCCTTTGCGCATCTGCCGCTGTTCGGCCTTGGCGACCTCGGCTTCATGCCGCACGAGGAAACAGGCAAGTTCATTGCCGACGGCAACACGCGCCCCGGCGGTAAGCTGCCGCTCAACACCAATGGCGGCGGCCTGTCCTACATGCATTCGGGCATGTACGGCATGTATGCGCTCCAGGAGAGCGTGCGGCAGATGCGCGGCATCGCGCCGGCGCAGGTGCCGAACGCGAAGATATCGGTGTGCCACGGCGTCGGCGGCATGTTCGCGGCATCAGGCACGATCGTGTTTACGAACGAGAAATGAGGCTGTCATTCCGAGGCGGAGCGAAGCGACGAGCCCGGAATCCATAACCACGATCGGGAGTATGGATTCTCAGATGCGCAATTGCGCATCATAGCTCGCGCCGAGTGGGCGCGCCCCGGAATGACGGCGGAAATTGGAACGGCTAGCGGAGAACCAACATGAGCAAATCACTGCAAGACAAGGTCATCATCGTCACCGGCGCAGGCCGCGGCATCGGGCGCGAGATCGCGCTGCTCTGTGCTGGCGAGGGCGCCAAGGTCGTCGTCAACGACCCCGGTGTCGCCGCCGATGGTGCCGGCACCAGCGCCGCGCCCGCTGAGGAGGTGGTCGAGGAGATCAAGAAGCGCGGCGGCATCGCGGTGCCGAATTTCGAATCGGTCGCGGAAGCCGTCCCCGCCAGCAAGATCGTGAAGACCGCGACGGACCATTTCGGCCGGCTCGACGGCGTCGTCAACAATGCCGGCA
Organism: Bradyrhizobium sp. YR681; assembly: GCF_000282615.1. Lineage (GTDB taxonomy): Bacteria > Pseudomonadota > Alphaproteobacteria > Rhizobiales > Xanthobacteraceae > Bradyrhizobium. The sequence continues at coordinate 5,190 of NZ_AKIY01000221.1, forward strand.
TTTTGCGCGACATGATCTTCCACAAGATGAGCGTGGAGGCGTTCGAGGCCGTCATCAAGGTCCATCTGATGGGCTCGTTCTATGTCAGCCACGCCGCCGCGCGGATTTTCCGCGAGCAGGAGTCCGGCTCCTTCGTGCACTTCACCTCGACCTCCGGCCTGATCGGCAATTTCGGCCAGGCCAATTACGCCGCCGCCAAGCTCGGCATCATCGGTCTCTCGAAGTCGATCGCGCTGGACATGGGCCGCTTCAACGTCCGCTCCAACTGCGTCTCGCCGTTCGCCTGGACCCGCATGATCGGCACCATCCCGACCGAGACCGAGGCCGAGAAGGCGCGCGTCGAGAAGATCAAGCAGATGGGCCCGGAGAAAATCGCGCCGATCTGCGCCTATCTGCTCTCCGACGCCGCCAAGGAGGTTTCCGGCCAGATCTTCGGCGCGCGCATGAACGAGCTGTTCCTGTTCAGCCAGAACCGCCCGCTGCGCTCGGTTCATCGCAGCGAAGGCTGGACGCCGCAGACGATCGCGGAACACGGCATGCCGGCGCTGAAGGGCTCGTTCTACAAGCTCGATCGCTCCGCCGACATCTTCCCGTGGGATCCGGTCTAAGCGTCTAGCCGGATTTCCGGCATCCCTGCCCTGCGATCTCCGGTTGTCTTGTCCGGAGATCGCCCCGCTTTACGCCCGATTGCCGGCGGATGGTGTCCTCCCAACAAAATCTTGGGAGGAAACCATGACAAGAATACTGACCAACTCCGACGACACGACTGCAAGCGGCGGTCTCGGCCGCCGCACGCTGCTCAAGGGCGCAGCTGCGCTCGCCGCGTCCACCGTCCTCGCCTCGACCGCGGACGCCCGCGACTTCGGCGCCAATGCCGAGCCGCAGCGCTATCCCGACCCAGATATCATTGCCATCGATCCCAAGCGCTTCAAGGCCAAGGTCGGCAACACCGCGATCAAGCGGCTCTACACCGGCTGCCTCTGGGCGGAGGGGCCGGCGTGGAATGCGCAGGGGCAATATCTCGTCTGGAGCGACATCCCGGCCAACCGGCAGCTGCGCTATCTCGACGACGACGGCCACATCTCCGAGCAATTCCACAAGCCGTCGAACGAGGCCAACGGCAATTCGTTCGACACCGAGGGACGCCAGTTGAGCGCCGAGCGCACCCGCCTCGTCCGCTACGAACACGACGGCTCGGTGACGACGCTGGCCGAGCAGGCGGGTGGCAAGCCGCTCAACGGCCCGAACGACATGGTTGTGCATCCCAACGACAAGGCGATCTGGTTCACCGATCCCGGCTATGGCGCGATCAGCATCTACGAGGGCAAGCTCGCCAACACCGGCTCGCTGCAGCCCCACCAGAAGGAAGCCGTCTATCGCCTCGACACGCAGACCGGACAGATTGCCAAGGTCGCGGACGAGCCGTTCAAGCCGAACGGCATCGCGTTCTCGCACGACTACAAGAAGCTCTATGTCTGCGACACCGGCATCACGCATTATCCGCAGGCCGAGAACGTGGTGTGGTCCTACGACATCGACGGGGCGAAACTGTCGAACCCGAAGCGGCTGATCGACATGAAGCTCGACGGCAAGTCGGGCTTCCCCGACGGATTGCGTGTCGATACCGAAGGCAACATCTGGGTCGGCGCCGGCTGGGTCGGACCCGGCTATGACGGCGTGCAGGTGTTCGCGCCAAACGACGGTGCACGCATCGGGCAGATCCTGTTGCCGGAGACCTGCGCCAACGTGTGCTTCGGGGGCAAGAAGCGCAACCGCCTGTTCATGACCGCGAGCCAGTCGCTGTATGCGGTCTATGTGGAGACGCAGGGCGCGCATTTCTGCTGAGATGATGAGTGTCGTTCCGGGGCGCTCGAAGAGCGAACCCGGAACGACGGGCTTGAATTACCCCGTATTCCTTAACCCCGCCGAGATGCCGTTGATCGTCAGCTGAATCCCGCGCAGCACCTGCTCATCCGGGTTCTGCGCGCGATGCTCCTTGAGCAACTCCACCTGCACGTGGTTGAGCGGATCGAGATAGGGGAAACGGTGGCGCACCGAGCGCTCCAGCAGCGGGTTGCCCTGCAGCAACCGGTCCTGGCCCATGATGTCCAGCAGCGTCTCGATGCAGGAATGCCATTCGCGGCGGATGCGGCTGAAGATTTTCTCGCGGAGCGCCTCGTCCTGCACCAGTTCGGCATAGCGCGAGGCGATCGCTATCGAGCTCTTGGCGAGCACCATGTCCATGTTCGACAGCAGCATGCGGAAGAACGGCCATTCCTTGTAGAGCTCTTTCAGGAACGGCATGCCCTTGTCGGGATGCTCCGCGATCCACTGCTCGACCGCGCTGCCGAAGCCGTACCAGCCCGGCAGCATCAGGCGGCATTGCGCCCATGAAAACACCCAGGGGATCGCGCGCAGGTCTTCGATCGCGCGGGTCTTCTTCCGCGAGGCCGGACGGCTGCCGATGTTCAGCGTCGCGATCTCGTTGATGACGGTGGAGCCCCAGAAATAGTCGACGAACCCGTCGGTCTCGTAGACGAGGCCGCGATAGGCCTTGAAGGCGAGGTTCGACAGCTCGTCCATCGCGGTCAGATATTCGCGGCGCGGCGCGCTCTGCCGCGGCTGCAGCAGGCTCGCATCCAGCGTCGCGGCCGCCAGGATCTCCAGATTGCTGCGGCCGACTTCCGCGTTGGAATATTTCGACGAGATGATCTCGCCCTGCTCGGTGATGCGGATCTGGCCGTTCACGGCGCCGCCGGGCTGGGCGACGATGGCGTCGTAGCTCGGCCCGCCGCCGCGGCCGACCGAGCCGCCGCGGCCATGGAACAGGCGCAACCGCACATGGTGGCGCTCGAACACGTCGACGAGGCCGATCTCGGCCTTGTAGAGCTCCCAGCCCGAGGTGACGAAGCCGCCGTCCTTGTTGCTGTCGGAATAGCCGAGCATGACCTCCTGCACGCTGCCGCGGCTGTCGACGAGCCGGCGGTAATCGTGCAGCGACAGCATGCGGTCCATGATGGCTGAGGAGGCCTGCAAATCCTCGATGGTCTCGAACAGCGGCACGATGTTGATGGCGCTGCGGCCGGAGGGATGGACGAGCCCGACCTCTTTCAGCAGCACGGCCACTTCGAGCATGTCCGACATGCCCTTGCACATCGAGATGATGCACTGGGGAATGGCGTCGGAACCGAACTTCGCATGCGCTTCTGCTGCGGCATGGAAGACGTTGAGCTCGCCCATGGTCTCGTCGCTGTATTTGACGAATGGCGACACCAGCGAGCGCGTCGAGCGCAGCTCGTTGGTGAGCAGCGAGATGCGCGCGTCCTCGCCCAGCGCAAGATAGGACATGCCGGGGTTCGCGGCGTCCATCAGCTCGGCGATGGTGCGCTCGTGCACCGCGGAATTCTGCCGGATGTCGAGCCGCGCCAGATGGAAGCCGAAGCAGTCCACCGCGCGCCGCAGCAGCCGCAGCCGGCCGCGGGCGATGACGCGGGCGTTGTTGGAGATCAGCGAACGATGCAGCACGTCGAGATCGGCCTGCAACTCCCTGACGCTCTCGTAAGGCCTGCCCTTGCCGACGGGCCGGCGGGTGATCTCGACCTCGAGCGCTTCGGCCGTCGCGGTCAGGCGCGCATAGATGCCGGAGACCGCGAGACGATAAGGCTCGCCGCTCCGGTGCGGCGAGGTGTCGGGGGACCGCTCCGCGAGGTTGCGCAGCTCCTCTGAGACGTCGGCGAGATGCGCCGCGATCGACAGCTCGGAGCCGAGCACGTGCAGCTCGTTCAGATAGAACTGCATCACCCGGCTCGACTGCAGCCGCAGCGTGCCGCGCATCACGTCGGCGGTGACGAAGGGATTGCCGTCGCGGTCGCCGCCGATCCAGCTGCCCATGCGCAGGAACGAGGCGAGCTCGCTTGCGGCCGCCTCGCCGCCCTCCTCCAGCCGGTCTTCGAGCACGTTCACCAGCCGCGGCACCTCGCGCAGGAAGGTGTAATCGTAGAACGACAGGCCGTTGGCGACCTCGTCGAGCACGGTGAGCTTGGTCCGGCGCAGCAGATTGGTCTGCCACAGCGTCAGCACCTCGCGGCGGAGCTGCTCGTCGCTGGCGGCGGCTTCGTCCTCGGTCAGCGCGACCCGCTCGCGGCGGTCGAGCAGAGCTGCGACCTCCATCTCGCGGTCCATGGTGCTCTTGCGGCGGACCTCGGTCGGGTGCGCGGTCAGCACCGGGCTGACCAGCGCGGTCTTGAAGAAGTTGCGCAGGGCCTCGGGGCCGATGCCCGCGGCCTTGGCGTGGGCCAGCGTGTCCGCCAGCACGCCGGAGCCGCCATTCCTGGCCGCGGTACGGGCGCGCATCTGGCGGATGTTGTTCTGGTCCTCGGCGATGTTGGCGAGATGGGAGAAATAGCTGAAGGCGCGGACGATCCGCACCGTCTCGGAGATCGACATGCTGTCGAGGATCTGCTCGAGCTCGCGGCGGGCGAGCCGGTCCTCGTCGCGGTGGAACCGGATCGAGGTCTGGCGGATGCGCTCGACCAGATCGAACACATCGGCGCCCTCCTGGTCGCGCACCGTGTCGCCCAGGATCCGCCCGAGCAGGCGGATGTCATCCCGCAGCCGCGCGTCCGCTTCCAGCGCCTGGACGTCCTCCGGGCGGTTCAAGCGTTGATCGGCGGCGTCGGATGGTACGGTCTGGAGGGACATTGGCTCGCTCCCTGGTTCGAGCTCGCTTGGCTCCCCGGCCAACTGAGTGTGCAAGTTTTTTGCCGCAGCGCAAGGTGAAGTTGGGGGCGGTGCGGCAAACATCGCGGGTCACGAGCGGGAATGGGGTTGGCGCGTGCTTCCACGATCCCGCGGCGCAGGCGCCCGAGCTTTGCGGTCGGTTTCGCCCTCATCGAGAACAAAGGGCGCAGGGAAGGCCGGGCGCCGGCTGGCACCCAAGGTCCGCATACGGGAAACGCACGCGGGGTGACCACAGGTGTTGCCGGTCGCCCGGCCTTCCCTGCGCAATGGTTTTACGGCTTATGGCGCGCTCTCCCCGGGGAGCGATGCACTATTGCCCCCGTCGCCTTGCGGATGTGAGATGCGCGCGCCGGTCGGCCGCCACATCACCGCAAGCCTTGACGCACAGACCCCGGGCGTCAGGACCACACGCTTTTGCCGTCCGCGGACGTCCCGCCCCGGACACCCGGAAGCTCGCGCGTGCTCGCCCCCGGAGCCGAAAGGAAACGCTGTGACCGCGCCGTGTCGTGCCGCGGATCGCGATGACTCACGGGGACTACCCGCCCTGCCATCCGTCACGCGCCGGCGCTGCCGCGTCCATCGCATCCCGGCCTGCGGTTCGTGACGATCGCGAAACGCCCCTTTGGCGGGCCGGGATGGTTTGCGGTTTACCCGAAACTTAGAATTCGGTCAATCAGAATATCTCTGGGCCCGTCCCTTGACCTGCATGTGGCGTGTTTTGCCCGTCGGGCAACGCGAGGAATTGTGTGAAGGCGTAGCGACGGATGAGCATCGCAGTCCCAACACGGTCCGATGTTCGCTCTGCCGGGGCGAGCCGCCCAGCGGCAGCCGTCGCACCGTCCAGCTCTGGGCCACTTGCGAATATTCTGCCGGCCTGGGATGTGAGTTAAGAAAAGCTTCGCCCCGCGGGCTACCCGACTCGACAACCATAGATAGACGTGATGTAAATTTGCCTAATTTGGTCAGTCTGGAGCGCTGATATGCAAGCCCCCAAATGGATCGAGTTTAGGAACGCCCTCTTCTACTTTTCATCCATAGCCCTCAATCTGTTCTTCTTTATGCTGGCTATTGAGTACGTGGTACAAACAATCAGTATCAATTCCGGGCGTATTTCCGATTTGGCATTAATCGATTCGAATCTCAAAGCCTCGGCCGTCGAGTTGACGCAGAATCGAACCGCGGAAGACGTCGCTGCCATTCGTGACGCAATCAGGGACAATACCAATAGGCGTACGAAGCAAAAGAAGGAAATGGACTACGGGATCGAGAAGCATCACCACCTAGGGCTCTACGATTGCTTCTCTGGGCGTGACCCCGATTGTTTTCATCGAAACTCCAGCTGGTCCAACACCGCTCAACTAGGCCTTGCGGCGGGCATCCTCGGCGCATGTTTGTCATTCTTCGTTCTGCTTCGAAACGACGCGGTTTCCGGGCAACCAAAGATGTGGACGCTATCCACGCTGATCTCGCTCGTTTGCACACTTCCGATAGGCGGTGCTATCGGGTTGCTGGTCCTATTCCTCCTCTTGGGTTCTACGGGCACCGTGCTGACGCAGGTCTCCGGCGTGGTTCAAGTGGAAAGCCCATTTGGAGTCGCATTTGCTTGCACCTTCGCGGCGCTGTTTTCAGAGAGACTTATCCAAACTCTTTCACGCCTTCTCGATAACATGAAAATCACTGCCTCTTCGACGAAGGCCGAAGTCCGCCCCCCAGATGCAGGGCCGAGTTTCAGTCCGGTTGAGTCCAAAAGCCCCAGCTCCGCGCGGTTACCGCATGAGGCCGTCAGGGGTCCATAAGCCGACGAGGCTTCCGACCGGCGCGACTTCCGCTCCGCCACCTGGACCAACGTTTCCGATCACACACCTCACGCCGGCACGATCACCTTGCCGATCGGCCAGAGCGCGATGCCGGCGAGCTTCAGATGGGCCCAGGCGAAGGGGATGCCGATGATGGTGACGGCGAGGACCAACGCGGTCAGGAGGTGGCCGAGCGCCAGCCACCAGCCCGCCAGCACGAACCAGATGATGTTGCCGATCACCCCGAGCGGCCCGGTGCCGATGTCCTCGACACCGGTGACCTCGTAGCGGCTGACCGCGCGCGAGCCGAACGGCATCAGCGTGTAGACGGCGATGTTGAACGCCGCCCGCGCCCAGGGCAGGCCGATGATGGTCACGGCCATGATGACCGCAGCGACCAGCCAGCCGAACGCCATCCAGGCGCCGCCGATGAGGATCCAGAGGATGTTGAGCAGGATGGAGACGGGGGTCATGGGATTATCCGCGGTCAATGACCCCACCTATATAGGTGTGAAGATCGTCGCTGCGAAGGTGGCCATCGGCTCCCGCCGCATTTGATTGCCTCAAATGGCCTCCCCCGCCCTCACTTCATCGAATTGACGCACGGCGCGCCGAGAATGGCACGGCGTTTGAAACATTCAGGGCGCCATGGCGTTGCTGAGGCGGCCACTGGGGCCTGGGGAATTTTCATGTCCGATTTTGTCATCGAGGAAGGCCTGCCCTATCCGCTGGGTGCCCATTGGAGCGGCAAGGGAACGAACTTTGCGGTCTTTTCCGCCAACGCCACCAAGGTGGAGGTCTGCCTCTTCGACGGCGACCGCGAGACCCATCGCTTCGAGCTGCCGGAATATACCAACGAGGTCTTCCACGGCTACATCTCCGGCGTCGGACCCGGCACCTTCTACGGCTACCGTGTCTACGGCCCCTACAATCCGGACGCGGGTCATCGCTTCAATCCCAACAAGCTGCTGCTCGATCCCTATGCCCGTGCGCACGCCGGGGCCCTGACCTGGAATCCGGCCGTGTTCGGCTACAAGATGGAGACCGGCGACGACCTCACCTTCGACGACCGCGACAGCGCGCCGTTCGTGCCCAAATGCGTCGTCGTCGACCCCAATTTCGACTGGCATGAAGAGGTCGCACGGGACGATGTTCATTGGGACGAGACCATCGTCTACGAAACCCATGTGAAGGGGTTTACGAAGAAGCACCCCGACGTGCCGGAGCACCTGCGCGGCACCTATGCCGGCTTCGCCACGCCGCAGCTGATCGACTATCTGGCATCGCTCGGCGTGACCTCGATCGAGCTGCTGCCGATCCACGCCTTCGTCAACGACGACAATCTTCTCCGGAAGAATCTGGTCAACTACTGGGGCTACAACACCATCGGCTTCTTCGCGCCCGACCCGCGTTACGCTTCCGACGTGCCGAACTCCTTGCGCGAGTTCAAGGAGATGGTGTCGAAGCTGCATGGCGCCGGCCTCGAGGTGATCCTCGATGTCGTCTACAATCACACCGCCGAAGGCAACGAGCTCGGGCCGACCCTGTCCTTCAAGGGCATCGACAATGCCAGCTACTATCGCCTGCTGCCGGACCGGCGGCGCTATTACATCAACGACACCGGCACCGGAAATACGGTGAACCTGTCGCATCCGCGTGTGATCCAGATGGTGATGGACAGCTTGCGCTATTGGGCCGGCGACATGCGCATCGACGGCTTCCGGTTCGATCTCGGCACCATTCTCGCGCGCGAGGTCTACGGCTTCGACGAGCAGAGCGGATTTCTGAAGGCGATGGACCAGGATCCGCTGCTGTCGACCATCAAGCTGATCGCCGAACCCTGGGATTGCGGCCCCGGCGGCTATCAGGTCGGCGGCTTCCCGCCGGGCTGGGCGGAGTGGAACGACAAATATCGCGACACCGTCCGCGACTATTGGCGCGGCGAGGCACCGCCATCCGCGCTCGCGGCGCGGCTGCTTGGCTCGGCCGACATCTTCAATCGCTCGGACGACGGCCGTCGCTCATGGGCCAGCGTCAACTTCGTGACCGCCCATGACGGTTTCACGCTGAACGACTGGGCGAGCTACAACGACAAGCACAACGAGGCCAATGGCGAAGGCAACCGCGACGGCAGCTCCAGCAACCGTTCCTGGAATTGCGGCGTCGAGGGCCCGACCGACGACAAGGACGTCATTGCGCTCCGCGAACGGCAGAAGCGCAACATGCTGGCAACCCTGTTGCTCTCGCAGGGCACGCCAATGCTGCTTGGCGGCGACGAGTTCGGCCGCACCCAGCAGGGCAACAACAATGCCTATTGCCAGGACAGCGACATTTCCTGGTTCGACTGGAACATGGGCGAGGACGCGCAGAAGCTGCTCGCCTTCACCAAGCGCGTGATCCAGCTCCGGCGCGATTACCCGATCCTGCGCCGCAGCCGTTTCCTCACCGGCGCACACGATGCGCAGCTCGACATCCGCGACGTCGTCTGGGTCAACGCCAATGGCAGCGAGATGTCGAGTGCGGACTGGGAGAGCGGCTGGCAGAAATGTTTCGGCGTCGTGCTCGATGGCCGCGCGCGCAAGACTGCGATCCCACGCCACGGCGAGGACGACAGCGTGCTGATCATCCTCAACAGCTTTGAGGGCGAGGTGGACTTCAAGCTGCCCCACACCACCGCAGGCCCGTGCTGGTCGCTGTTGCTGGATACCAATGTCGGGGATGGCGGATCAGGTGCACGGTTCGAGTTCGACGCAATCTACAAGGTGCCGGGACGGTCGTTCCTGCTGTTCGTTGGCGGGGAGCTGGCGTAGGGACGGATCAGGTTCGTTCTCGTAGCCCGGATGGAGCGCAGCGAAATCCGGGTTTTGAACGCGAGCACCGCCCCGGATTACGCTTCGCTCCATCCGGGCTACAGGCGACGCAGCGTCATATCTTCCGCCCAGCCTGCTCCCAATAGGGATCGCGCAGGCGGCGCTTGAAGATTTTTCCGGAGTCTTCACGCGGCAAGCCCGTGCGAATCTCTATGTGTTTGGGCACCTTGTAATCGGCAAGCGAGCTCTTCAGTCGCGCGCGGACATCAGCTGCATCGAGCTTGCTGCCGGGCTGCGGCTCCACCACGGCCATCAGCGCCTCGCCGAACTCGGCGTCAGGGATGCCGAATACCGCGCAATCATGCACGCCTGATACGGCGTGCAGCACCGACTCGATCTCGGCCGGATAGATGTTGACGCCCCCTGATATCACCATGTCGCGCTTGCGGTCGCAGATGAAGACGTAGCCGTCCGCGTCGATATAGCCGACGTCGCCCGAGGTGATGAAACCGTCGCGGTCGATCTCGGCGCGCTTCTCCGGCTTGTTGTGGTAGGTGAAGTCGGCCATGTCAGGCATGCGCGAATAGATCTCGCCGATCTCACCCACGCCCAGCTCACTTCCGTCATCGCCGATGAAGCGCAACTCGGCGCCGGGCGAGATCCTGCCGACGGTGCCGGGCTTCTTCAGCGCGTCCTCAGAGGTTGCGAAGGTGACGGCGCTGGATTCGGTCGAGCCGTAGAATTCGTAGATCACCGGCCCCCACCATTCGATCATGGCGCGCTTGACGTCGGCGGGGCATGGCGCCGCGGCATGAATGATGTGGCGGAGCGAGGAGACGTCGTACTTTTTGCGGACAGCCTCCGGCAGCTTCATCAGGCGGATGAACATGGTCGGGACCATGAAGATGGTGTCGATCTCAAAGCGCTCGATCAGCTCCAGAAATTCCTCGGCCTCGAAGCGCGGCATCAGCACCAGGGCGCCGCCGAGCTTGCCTGCGCGGATGCCGAACGAGTTCGGTGCGGAGTGATAGAGCGGGCCCGGCAGGATCGCGCGGGCGCCGGGCTTGAGCCCATAGATCATCGCGCGCATGCGCTCGCCGGCGGCCTGCTGATCCGGCGTCGGCGCGTTGCGCCGCACGCCCTTTGGATGCCCTGTCGTGCCCGACGTATAGATCATGTTCATCGGCTGTGGCACGACCGGGCCGTCATAGGGCTGGAATTGCGCCAGCCAGGATTCGCATTCGATCGCGAAGTCCGGCGTCTTCAGATGATCGGGATCGATCTTGTAATTGGACAGGATCTCCGGCGGCGTCGGCACGCTGAGCACGGTGACGCCCGTCGGAATCGCATCGCGCAGGGCGTGCAGCATGTCGGCATGGCCGATCAGCACGGAGGTGCCGGTGTCGGTGAGGATGTAGTTGATCTCCTCCGGCTTGAAGTGCCAGTTGATCGGCACACCATAGGCCCCTAGCCGCATCGCGGCGTAAGCGGCCTCCAGGAAGGCGATGTCGTTGCGCATCAGCATGCAGACGCAATCGCCCTGCTTGACGCCGATTTGGGCAAGGCCGCTGGCGATGCGGTCGGCGCGGGCAGCGACTTCGGCGTGGGTGCGGCGACGCTCGCCGGAGACGATGCCGAGGAAATTTGACGTTTCGCTCATTTGTCGAATTCCGATCTTTCGTCGGGTTGAACACTATGGCCACGATCTCACTCGTCATTCCCGGATGCGCCGTAGGCGCAGGCCCGGAATCCATACTCACGATCGTGGTTATGGATTCCGGGCTCGATGCCGCGCATCGCCCCGGAATGACGGTGCTAATCCACATATCTCGCCGCGCGCTTCTCCAGATTCGAGCGCACGGCTTCGGTCTGGTTCGCACTGCCGATCAGCTTCTGCTGCTCGACGGATTCGGCGAGCAATGCGGGACCGGGATCGACCGAGAGACTGTTCAGCAGGCGCTTGGCCGCGCGGATCGCATCGGGGCTCTTGCCGGCGATCTCGCGTGCGACCTCGAGCGCTGCGGCGCGCGGATCGTCGCAGATCCGCGTCGCAAGGCCATACGTCATCGCCTCCTGCGCCGAGAAGATGCGGCCGGTGTAGGTGAGATCGCGCAAAATATCGTCGCGCACGAGCGAGGCCAGGATCGGCGTGCCCGCCATGTCAGGGACAAGACCCCATTTGATCTCCATCACCGACATCCGTGCATCGGGCGAGAGAAAGCGCATGTCGGCACCGAGCGAGAGCTGGAAGCCGCCGCCGAAGGCGACACCGTGCACCGCCGCGATGACAGGCACCGGCAACTGGCGCCAACCCCACACCGCTTGCTGCGCAAAGTTCGCCTGGCCGTGCGTGCGCTTGGTGAGGTCGCGATTTTCGCCACCCGGAATTCCGTTGCCGCCGCTCTCCTTCATGGCGGCAAAACGCCCCATGTCGAGACCGGCGCAGAAGGCGCGGCCCTCGCCTGAGAGCACCACGACGCGCACGCCTTTTTCCTTCGAAAGCCGCTCGGTTGCCGCGACAAGGGCCTCGAACATCGCCTGATCGAGCGCGTTCATCTTGTCCGCGCGCACGAGCCGCACGTCGGCGACGCCTTCCGAGATCGAGATCGAGACGCGCTCTTCCATGGATGAATTCTCCCCTGGTTCTTGCCTGTTCTTGTTCGGTGCCGCTTTACAGGAAGACGGCGGCCGGATTTAGTCAATCGACCAATTAACTGACAATCCGTACGGGAGAAACAGCCATGTTCAAGGAAAATCTTCTGGCCGGCAGGAACATCCTTGTCACCGGCGGCGGGACCGGGCTCGGCAAGTCGATGGCGGCGCGCTTCCTTCAGCTCGGCGCCGAGGTGCATATCTGCGGCCGGCGCAAGATCGTCTGCGACGAGACGGCGACCGAGCTGATGGCTGAGCATGGCGGCCGCGTCACCAGCCACGGCGTCGACATCCGCAACGCGCTCGCGGTCGAGGAGATGGTCGAGACCATCTTTCGCGACGCGCCGCTCACCGACCTCATCAACAACGCCGCCGGCAATTTCATCTCGCGCAGCGAGGACCTCTCGCCGCGCGGCTTCGACGCGGTCGCCAACATCGTCATGCACGGCACGTTCTACGTGACGCAAGCGATCGGCAAGCGCTGGATCGCCCTGAAGCAGCCCGGCAACGTGGTCTCGATCACCACGACCTGGGTGCGCAACGGCTCGCCTTACGTGGTGCCGTCGGCGATGAGCAAATCGGCGATCCACGCGATGACTATGTCGCTTGCGGCCGAATGGGGCCGCTACGGCATCCGCCTCAACACCATCGCGCCCGGCGAGATTCCGACCGAGGGCATGAGCAAGCGCATCAAGCCGGGTGATGAAGCCGGCGCGCGTACCAAGGCGATGAACCCGATGGGCCGTGTCGGCACCATGGAGGAATTGCAGAACGTCGCGGTGTTCCTGATCTCCGGCGGCTGCGACTGGATCTCCGGCGAGACCATCGCCATGGACGGCGCCCAGGCGCTCGCCATGGGCGGCAATTTCTACCAGCTCCGCGACTGGAGCGACGACGACTGGAAAACCGCCCGCGAAAGCATCATGGCGCAGAACGAGAAGGACCGGGCGAAGCGGGGGTAAGGCGCTCACTGCTGTCGTCCCGGGGCGCGCGCAGCGCGAGCCCGGGACCCATAACCACAGGGGGAAAGTCGTCGCGCGAGACCGGCAACTCCGAGTCGTCGCAAAACATCTCCCTGTGGTTATGGGTCCCGGATCTGCGCTCCGCTTCGCTGCGCTTGTCCGGGACGACAGCGGCGCTCCCATCTTGTCTTCACCCGCGGATGACGCCACACTCCCAGGCATAAAAACAAAACGTCACGGGAGAAACATGTCCATCACACAGCCACTGGCGAACCTTGCCGACATGGTGCGCGAGCGCGCGACGAGCCGCGGCAGCGCCACCGCCTATGAGTTCGAGGGCCGCGTCACCAGCTTTGCCGAGTTCGACGTCAAGACCAACAGGGTCGCCAACGCGCTTCTCGCGATGGGCGTGAAGAAGGGCGACCGCATCGCCTATCTCGGCAAGAACAGCGACCTCTATTTCGAGCTGCTGATGGGCGCAATGAAGGCCGGCGTGGTGATGGCGCCGGTGAACTGGCGGCTCGCCGGGCCCGAGATCGCCTTCATCGTGGGCGACTGCAACGCGCCGGTGCTGTTCGTCGGGCCGGAATTCGTCACGCAGGTCCGCCAGATCAAGGACCAGTTGCCGAGCGTGCGCACGATCATCACCACCGAGGGCGGCGCGCCGGAATGGCAGGATTTTGCGGCATGGCGCGATGCGCAGAGCGGCGACGATCCGAACGTGCCGATCGACACAAGGGACATCGCGATCCAGCTTTACACCTCGGGCACGACGGGCAAGCCGAAGGGCGCGATGCTGAGCCACGCGAACTTCCTCAACCTGGTGCAGACAGGCAATGCCGCGGACAAGCCGGAGTGGAACCGGTGGTCGACCGACGACGTGTCGCTGGTCGCCATGCCGATCTTCCATATCGGCGGCTCCGGCTGGGGCGTGATGGGGCTCTATCACGGCGCCCGCGGCGTGATCGCGCGCGAGTTCGATCCGACCAAGGTGCTGGATTTCTTCGAGCAGTCCGGCATCACAAAGCTGTTCATGGTGCCGGCGGCGATGCAGTTCGTTGTGCGGCAGCCGCGCGCCAGGACGGTCGATTTTTCCCGGTTGAAATACATGCTGTACGGCGCCTCGCCGATTCCGGCTGCGCTATTGAAGGAGTGCATTGAGGTGTTCAAATGCGGCTTCGTGCAGATGTACGGCATGACCGAGACGACAGGAACCATCGTCGCGCTGCCGCCGGAAGACCACGTCGAGGGTCTCGAGCGGATGCGCTCGGCCGGCAAGGCGCTGCCGGGCGTGGAGATCGCGATTTTGGACGTTGACGGCAAGCCGCTGCCACCGCGCGAGGTCGGCGAGATCGCGACGCGCTCGGGCTCCAACATGGCCGGCTACTGGAATTTGCCGGAGGCGACGGCGTCGACGCTGCGCGGCGACGGCTGGCTGCGCACCGGTGACGCCGGCTACATGGACGAGGACGGCTATCTCTACATCCACGACCGCATCAAGGACATGATCATCTCCGGCGGCGAGAACATCTACCCCGCCGAGGTCGAAAGCGCGCTGTGCGATCACCCTGATGTGGCCGAAGCCGCCGTGATCGGCATCCCCGACGAGAAATGGGGCGAGGCGGTGAAGGCGGTGGTCGTGATGAAACCGGGCAAGCAGGCAACCGCCACCGACATCATCAACTTCACCCGCGAGCGCATCGCCGGCTTCAAGACGCCGAAGAGCGTGGAGTTTTTGCCGGCGCTGCCGAGGAATCCGTCAGGCAAGATTTTGCGGCGGCAGTTGAGGGAGCCGTATTGGGCGGGGAAGGATAGAAGGGTGAATTAGCTCGGCTGTCGTCCCGGACAAGCGAAGCGCAGATCCGGGACCCATAACCACAGGGCGTTGTTTGGCGAAGACTCGGGGTTACCAGTTCGCGACAAACTCCTCCCTGGGGTTATGGGTCCCCGCCTTCGCGGGGACGACTCGCGGAGAGGGACGTCGCACAACCACGACGTCTTCCGCAGCACGCCTAATGCTTCCCCGGCCCCATATATCCAAACAAGAACCCCGCCACCTTCCGCATCTGGATCTCCTCGCTGCCTTCCGTGATCCGGTAACGCCGGTGGTGGCGGTAGATGTGCTCGAACGGCTTGTGGCGTGAGTAGCCCATGCCGCCGTGGACCTGCATGGCGCGGTCGGCGGATTCGCAGCACAGACGGTTTGCCCAGTAGTTGCACATCGAGACGCGGTCCGAGAGCGTGCGCTCGATCTCTTCCTCGGTGAGCTTGTCCATCTCCCACGCAGTCTTGCGGATCAGCAGGCGCAGCATCTCGGCCTGGGTGGCAAGCTCTACCAACGGGAACTGGATCGCCTGGTTCTCGGCCAGCGCCTTGCCGAAGGGTTTTCGCTCACGGGCGTATTTGACGCTTTCGTTGATGCAGTAGACGGCGGCGCCGAGCGAGCTTGCGGCCTGGCGGATTCGGTTCTGGTGGACAAAACACTGCGCCAGCGACAGGCCGCGACCGACCTCGCCGAACTGCGCATCCTCAGGCACGAACACGTCCGTAAAGCTGACGCGCGGATGGTCGGTCGGCATGTTGAAGGTCCACATGTACTCCTCGATCTTCACGCCGTGGCTCTTGGCTGGCACCAGCAAGCATGTGATGCCGCGGGCATCACCATCGTTGCCCGAGGTGCGTGCGAACAGCGCGCAATGGGTGGCGACGTGCATGCCGGTCGTCCACATCTTCTCGCCGTTGATGATCCAGCCCTTGACGTTGTCACGGGTTGCCGGCACCGCGCGGGTCTCCATGTGGGTGGCGTCGGAGCCGTGATTGGGCTCCGTCAAGCCAAAGGTGATGCGGTACTTGCCCCTGATCGAGCCGTCGATCATCGCCTTCTGGTCGTCGCGGCCGTAGCGGTCGAGCATGGTCGCGACGGGAAAATTGCCGACGATGGAATGCTCGTTCTGGAGGTCGTTGTGCAGGCCGAGACCCTTGGCGGCAAAATGCTCGCGGATCACGGCCATCCAGAGGTTGGAGCCATCCTTGCCACCATATTGCTTCGAGACCGCAAAGCGCAGGTGACCTGCGGCATCCGCCAGATCCTTTGCCTTGCGCAGCAGCGCCTCCCATTCGTGACGCGGCAGGCCGCCATTCTCGAAATCGGTGCGCGCCCATTCGCGGCGATGGTCGAAGAAGCGGATGTTGTCGTCGGCCTCCTCCAGCGGCTTGATGTCACGTTCGATGAAACGATCGAGCTCTCCGAGATAGGCGACGAGATCTGTTGGCAATGAGAAATCCACGGTTCTCTCCCGGATGATTTTATCGTTTTGCGTTAAGGCGCTAGGCGCGTTTTTGCTTCGCGCGATTAAGGTGAGAAGAGCACGCGCAAGTCAAGCAAAGCGAGGCGTGCCAGCTGCGCAAGGCGCATTGCGCAATTCGATGGTGCTCCAGCGCCGGCGCGCGGTAGTATGACGGCAATATTCCTTCACGAGAAAATGCGGGAGCGCGCGATGGAGCTGAAATTCTCAAAGGTGGAACGCAAGGGGCCGATCACGATCGTGACGCTGTCGCGGCCCGAGGTCTACAACGCGCTGCACACCGACGCGCATTTCGAGCTGCAAAAGGTGTTCGACGATTTCTCCGGAGATCCCGAGCAATGGGTCGCGATCGTCACCGGCGCCGGCGACAAGGCATTCTGTGCCGGCAACGATCTGAAGTGGCAGGCCGCCGGCGGCAAGCGCGGCTGGGACAAGGGCGGCTTTGCCGGCCTCACCGCGCGATTCGACTGCGACAAGCCGATCATCGCGGCCGTGAACGGCGTTGCCATGGGCGGCGGCTTCGAGATCGCGCTGGCCTGTGACCTCATCATCGCCTCGGAGAACGCAACCTTCGCCCTGCCCGAGCCGCGCGTCGGCCTTGCCGCACTCGCCGGTGGTCTGCATCGCCTGCCGCGCCAGATCGGCTTGAAGCGCGCCATGGGCATGATCCTCACCGCGCGCCATGTCAGCGCCAGGGAGGGCCACGAGCTCGGCTTCGTCAACGAAGTGGTGCCGCAGGGCGAGGCGCTCACGGGCGCGCTGCGCTGGGCCGAGATGATCACCAAGAACTCGCCGATGTCGATCCGGGCCTCGAAGCAGACCATCCAGAAGGGCCTTGGCGTCTCGCTGGAGCAGGCGATCGAGGAGCAGCGGGACTATCCGGCGGTGAAGGCGATGGTGGCCTCGCAGGATTACATCGAGGGCCCGAAGGCGTTTTCGGAGAAGCGGTCGCCGAAATGGGTGGGGAAGTAGGCGGTCCCTCCGCCGTCATTGCGAGCGAAGCGAGGCAATCCAGAATCTTTCCGCGGTGGCAGTCTGGATTGCTTCGGCGCTTCGCTCCTCGCAATGACGGTTGCGAGGGATTGAGGCGTAGCCCGGATGGAGCGAAGCGCAATCCGGGGCAGATGCATCGTTTCGCGCGACCGTCCCGGATTACGCTTCGCTCCATCCGGGCTACGAACTCGCCTACCGCCCCAGCTCGCGCTTGTAGGACGCATAATTCGGCTGATCGACGGCGAGCTTGTCCATCGTGGTCGCCCACAGATGTTCGGCGAGGCCCGGCGTTGCGAGGTCGACTTCGCCTTTCGCGATTCGCTCGGCGAGTGCGCGGTTGAGATCGGTCACTGAGCCATCGACACCAAGCAGCCCGCGCAGCCGCTCGACCTCGCTCGCATCGCTCCCCTCCTCCTGCGTCAGCTGCCGCGTGACGAGGTCGAGGATGTTGATGGCGACGCGCAGCTTGAAGGCCTGGTGGCCGGAGATCAGCGGCGTGATGTCGTTACGGAGGAAATCGGCGACCGATTTGGTCAGCTCGACCGGGGTCGGTTCGTCCTGCATGTGTCAGCTCCCGCGCGGCGCCAGCAGGCGCAGCAGATCGATCTCGGTCTCGGA
Organism: Bradyrhizobium sp. YR681; assembly: GCF_000282615.1. Lineage (GTDB taxonomy): Bacteria > Pseudomonadota > Alphaproteobacteria > Rhizobiales > Xanthobacteraceae > Bradyrhizobium. The sequence continues at coordinate 23,066 of NZ_AKIY01000221.1, forward strand.
GGCGCGGCGGCCGATCATGGCGCGCTCCATGGAATGGTCGGGCCCCTCGCGGAACCGCTGCATCATGCCGCCGCACATGATGCCCCAGCGCAGCGTGCCCATCACTTCCCAGAATTTGACGCGCGATGGATCGCATTTGCGGCCTGCGGCCTCGTAGCCGGCGAACAATTCCTCGCGTGTGCCAAAACCACCGACGGGCTTGTCGATCTCGCCAAAACGCCAGGAGTTGACGCAGACCCAGCCGAGGTCCTCCATGGGATCGCCGAGATGGGCAAGCTCCCAGTCGAGCACGGCGCAGATGCCGTCGGCGTCGATGATGAGATTGCCGTTGCGGAAATCGCCATGCACCAGCGTCCTCTCCGCCGAGGGGCCGGGATCGTGGTCGCGGAGCCAGCGCAGCGCCAGCTCGAATACGGGCTTGGGCCAATTCAAGCTGCGATAGTCGCGTTCGAACTCGCCGATCTCCTCTGTCGCGGACCGGCTGCGCAACTCCGGCAGTTTGCCCAGCGGCAGCTTGTGCAGGGCGGCAAGCACACCACCGATCTGCCGCGCGAGACGCGGCCGCGCCGCGGCGAATTCGTCATCACGCAGGATCTTGCGGGCGATGGTCTCGCCCTCGACCCGCTGCATGATGAAGCCGGTGCCGAGGCCTTCGTCCGGCGTCAGCACATGCATCACGCGCGGCGACGGCACGCCCGCCTCATAGGCGAGCTGCATCAGCTGCGCTTCCGCGGCAAGGCCCGCCGCCCGCGTCGGCGCGGCGCCATAACCCTTCGGCGAGCGACGCAGGATCGCGCCGATCGGACCATCGGGATGCACGACGTCGAAGCGCCAGGTTTCCTGGCTGGCGCCGCCGGACAGCTTTGCCGCACCGGTAACGCCGGTCGCCCCCTTGCACCAGCGCGCGACGCTGCGGGAGAGTTCGGCCTCGATCATTTGCCTTTGAACTGCGCGGGACGCTTCTCCAGGAACGCGCCGACGCCTTCACGGAAATCATCGGTGTCGCCGGCGCGCAGCTGGCACTGGAATTCCAGATTGAGCTGGTCCTCGAAGGAATTTTCCGGGCTGTCCCAGTAGAGCTTGCGGATCAGCGACAACGCCACCGTCGGGCCGCTGGCAAGATCGCGCGCGAGCTTCATCGCCTCCTCCATCAGCACACCGTCGTCATGGACGCGGTTGACGAGGCCCCATTCCAGCGCCTTTTCGGCCGGCAGCCGTTCGCCCATCAGCGACAATTCGATCGAGCGTGCCCGGCCGACGAGGCGCGGCAGCAGCCAGGTCGAGCCGCAATCCGGCACCAGCCCGATGCGGCGGAAGGCCTGAAGAAAATAGGAGGACCGCGCGCAAAGGATCATGTCGCCGAGCAGCGCGAAGCTCATGCCGGCACCGGCGGCGGGGCCGTTGACTGCAGTCACGATCGGGCAGTGCAGGTTGCGGATGCGGCGCAGGAAGGGATGAAAGCCGGTCTCCAGCGTCAGGCCGGCCTTGGTCTTCTTCGATGAGTTGTTGCGGCCCTGGAGATTGGCGCCGGTGCAGAACGCCCGCCCCGCGCCGGTCAACACGACACAGCGGACCTCGCCCTTCTTCTCCTCGATCGCGTCGAGCGCCTCCGACAAACCGCCCAGCATGTCCACGGAAACCGCGTTCATCACCTCCTGATGGTCGAGCTTGAGGATCGCGACCGAGCCATCGAAATCGAGCGTGACGTGTTTGAACTGCATGGTTTCCTCGTCGTTTGGTCCCGGCGATGTTTCGCAGACCGGAATTGGTTTTGCCGCGGCGCATATTTGATTTTTGGCGCGGGCTTGTCCATGGTGGCAAAAGCATACCCCACCGTCATATCGCATGATCTTGCGCGCACCGGCTGACGCATGTCGTGCCAAGAACAGGAAACGCGCCATGAACCTTTTCGACCTCTCCGGCCGCGTCGCCGTGATCACCGGCGGCAACGGCGGTATCGGGCTCGGCATCGCGCAGGCGCTCGCCGGCCAAGGCTGCAACGTCTCGATCTGGGGCCGCAATGCTGACAAGAACAAGGCTGCTGCCGCGAGCCTGGCAAGCCTCTCCGGCAAGGCCGAGGCCCGCGTCTGCGACGTCACCGATCCGGCTTCCGTCAACGCCGCGATGAAGGCGACGCTCGATACGTTCGGCAGGGTCGACGGCTGCTTCGCCAATGCCGGCATCGGCGGCGGCGGACGGCGCTCCTTCATCGAGCGCACCGAGGAGGAATGGCGCACGATGTTCGCGACCAATCTCGACGGCGTGTTCCACGCCTTCCAGGCGGCCGCAAAACACATGACCGAGCGCGCCAATGGCGGCGATCCCTTCGGCCGGCTGGTTGCGACCTCGAGCCTCGCCTCGATCTTCGGCACCGCGCGCAACGAGCACTACGCGGCAACCAAGGCCGCCATCAACGCGCTGGTGCGCGCGCTCGGCGTCGAGCTGGCGCGCCACGGCGTCACCGCGAACGCGATCCTGCCGGGCTGGATCAGGAGCGACATGACGGCGGGCATCATGGGCAACGAGAAATTCGTCGCCAACGTGATGCCGCGCATTCCACAGCGCCGCTTCGGCGAGGCCAGCGATTTCGGCGGCATCGCCGTGTACCTGATGAGCAAGGCGTCGTCGTACCACACGGCCGATACGTTCGTGATCGACGGCGGCTATACGGCGTTTTGATCTTTTGGGTTCGTAGCCCGGATGGAGCGAAGCGTAATCCGGGACCGACGTAGCGTGAGGCAAGACCCCGGATTTCGCTGCGCTCCATCCGGGCTACAAATCACAACGAGGGGCAAGGCAAATGTTCTCGCACATCATGATCGGCACCAACGACCTCGACAAGGCCAAGGCCTTTTACGACAACCTGCTCAACACGCTCGAGGTGCGCCCGGCCAAGGTTGATGGCCATCGGATCTTCTACTTCACCAAGACCGGCGTGTTCTCGGTGACCAAGCCGATCAACGGCGAGCCGGCGACCTGCGCCAACGGCGGCACCATCGGCTTTGCCGCCAACTCGCCCGAGCAGGTCGACAAATGGCATGCCGCCGGCATCGCCGCCGGCGGAACGCCGATCGAAAATCCGCCCGGCATCCGCGAGGGCGCGGGGAACAAGCTCTATCTCGCTTATCTGCGCGACCTCGACGGCAACAAGATCTGCGCGATGCACCGGATGCCGAACTAGGCTAGCCACAGCCACCCCTGTCATTCCCCGCGAAAGCGGGGAATCCAGTACGCCGCGGCTTCTCTGTGAATCATTGGCGTCACGGAGTACTGGATCGCCCGGTCAAGCCGGCGATGACAACGGTGAGTGCGGCCCGCGCCTGCCTTCTCGCGCCCCGTTCAAACAACATTTCAAACGCCCTCGCCATATTCCATCGCGTGGCATGGGTCGCCTGAAAAAATGCGCGCTCGCGCTTTCGCCGCGCTGCGACTATTCTCCGGCCCAACGCGATCTCAGTGACCCCGGGAGGAACAATGACAAAACACGCCTACATACCCCGCACCACCAACTATACCCTCAACCCCGGCGACGAGCTCAACGACCTGCGCATGTCGGACCAGGTCCGGCCGCTCTATGATCACGTCAGGAAGTTCATCCGCGAGACCGTCGAGCCGATGTCGATCGAGTTCGCCAAGGCCGGCGAAGGCAAGCAGGATCGCTGGAGCTTCACGCCGAAGCAGCTCGAGGTGCTCGAGGTCGCCAAGAACAAGGCCAAGAAGGAAGGCCTCTGGAACTTCTTCCTGCCCGATGACGAGACCGGCCAGGGCCTGAAGAATCTCGACTACGCCTATATCGCCTCCGAGCTCGGCAAGAGCCCGCTGGCCTCCGAGACCATGAACTGCTCGGCGCCCGACACCGGCAACATGGAGGTGCTGGAGCGCGTCGGCACCAAGGAGCAGAAGGAGAAGTGGCTGAAGCCGCTGATGAACGGCGAGATCCGTTCGGCCTATGTCATGACCGAGCCGAACGTCGCCTCCTCCGACGCCAAGAACATCTCGACCACCGCAAAGCTCGTCGGCGACGAATGGGTGATCAACGGCGAGAAGTACTACATCTCCGGCGTCGGCGATCCCCGCTGCAAGATCCTGATCGTGATGGTGAAGACCAATCCGGACGCGGCGCCGAGCAAGCAGCAGTCGCAGATCCTGGTGCCGCGCGACACGCCCGGCGTCGAGGTGCTCGGCCCCATGTACGTGTTCGGTCAGGACCACGCCCCGCGCGGCCACATGCACATGCGCTTCAACAATGTGCGCGTGCCGAAGGAGAACATGCTGCTCGGCGAAGGCCGCGGCTTCGAGATCTCGCAGCTTCGCCTCGGCCCCGGCCGCATCCATCACTGCATGCGCACCATCGGCAAGGCCGAGAAGGCGCTCGACCTGATGGTGCAGCGTGGCCTCACCCGCGAAGCCTTCGGCAAGAAGATCGCCCATCTCGGCGGCAACATGCAGATCATCGCGCAGGCGCGCTGCGAGATCGAGGCGATGCGGCTGATGGTGCTGAAGGCCGCCAAGGCGATGGACGTGCTCGGCAACAAGGAGGCCCGCGTCTGGGTCTCCATGGTCAAGGCCATGGTGCCCGAGCGCGCCTGCAAGATCATCGACCAGTCGATCCAGATGCACGGCGCCACCGGCATCTCGCACTGGACGCCGCTCGCCGAGATGTACCAGGACGTCCGCCATCTGCGCTTTGCGGATGGTCCGGACGAGGTGCACTGGATGGTGGTGGGACGGCACGAGCTGAGCATGGCGTGAACCAAGAGATGCCGTAGGGTGGGCAAAGGCGCGCTCTTCGCGCGCCGTGCCCACCATCACGGCTGCACAAGAAGTGGTGGGCACGCTTCGCTTTGCCCACCCTACGAGACTTTCCCTGCAACGGAGCCACCATGGAATACGCCGCCAGCGACCTGACGCCACGCGAGCGCTACAAGGTGCTGACGTCCTTCATCCTGCCGCGGCCGATCGCGTGGGTGACATCGGTCGGTCCATCAGGCGTGGTCAACGCCGCGCCATTCAGCTTCTTCAATGCCTTCTGCGAGGATCCGCCGCTGTGCATGTTCGCGGCGAACCGCAAGCCGAATGGCCAGGACAAGGACACCTTCCTCAACATCCAGCGCACCGGCGAGTTCGTGGTCAACATTGCCGACGAGCCGTTGGCGAAAGCCATGCATGAGAGCAGCGGCGACTTTCCGCCAGAGATCGGCGAGCCCGACTATCTCGGTTTGAAGCTCGCCCCTTCAAGCAAGATCGCGGTGCCCAGGCTCGCCGACACGCCCTGGGCGATGGAGTGCAAGCTCTGGAAGCTGATCGACGTCAACGACGATCGCCGGCTGATCATGGGCGAAGGCATCCACTTCCACATCCGCGACGAGCTCTGGGACGACAAGGCGATGCGGGTGCACATGGACCGCTATCACCCGATCGGCCGCATGTTCGCCGACCGCTACTGCCGCACGGATGACCGCATGGTGTTTCCGGCGGCGGAGGGGGTGAAGGAGCCGTAGGGCGAGTTGGCCGTAGGGTGGGCAAAGGCGCGAAGCGCCGTGCCCACCATCTCGCTCTGTTGCAAAAAGTGCGTGGGCACGCTTCGCTTTGCCCACCCTACGATACCTGCGAGTTACGCAGTCTTCGCGGCCTCGACCTTGTCCTGCGTCTTGGTCTCGAAATCGGACGCCTCGTGGCGCTCGTGGAGCTGGCTGGCGGGATCGCCGGAGACGCGGTTGACCATGCGGCCGCGTTTCACGGCCGGGCGCTGGGCGATCTGGTCGGTCCAGCGCTGTACGTTCTTGTAGTCCTGCACCGACAGGAATTCGCCGGCGCCGTAGACCAACCCCTTGGCGAGCGCGCCGTACCACGGCCACACCGCGATGTCGGCAATGGTGTAGTCCTTGCCCGCGAGATATTCGTTATCCGCGAGGCGCCGGTCGAGCACGTCGAGCTGACGCTTGGTCTCCATCGCAAAGCGATCGATGGCGTATTCGATCTTGGTCGGCGCGTAGGCGTAGAAGTGACCGAAGCCGCCGCCGAGATAGGGCGCGCTGCCCATCTGCCAGAACAGCCAGGACATCGCCTCGGTGCGGGCCTTGATGTCTTTCGGCAGGAAGGCGCCGAACTTCTCGGCGAGGTAGAACAGGATCGAGCCGGATTCGAACACCCGGATCGGCTCCGGGCCCGAGCGGTCCATCAGCGCCGGAATTTTCGAGTTCGGGTTGATGTCGACAAAACCGCTGCCGAACTGGTCGCCGTTGCCAATCTTGATCAGCCAGGCGTCGTATTCCGCGCCCTTGTGGCCGAGCGCCAGCAGCTCCTCCAGCATCACCGTGACCTTCACCCCGTTCGGCGTCGCCAGCGAGTAGAGCTGGAGGGGATGCTTGCCGACCGGCAGCTCCTTGTCGTGGGTGGGGCCGGCGATCGGGCGATTGATGCTGGCGAACTGACCGCCATTCTCCTTGTTCCAGGTCCAGACTTTGGGCGGCACGTAGGCGGGGGCGTCGGTCATGCGGGGGCTCCGGCGGAAAGATGCGCCTGCATTAATTAGCCCGCGAATGGCCGATGACAAGCCCTGCCGGCCCTGCGTCCGGCGCGGGCCTCAAGGCCGCGTCATGCAGCCTTGACCTTGCCGAGGAAGTCCTGGACCAGGGAGCGCATCTGGTCGGCCTCATGCGACAGCGAGGTGGCCGCCGACAGCATCTCCTGCGCGGCGCCGCCGCCGGAGCGCGCCGACTGGCTCACCCCCTCGATGTTCTGGGTCACCGTGCCGGTGCCGGCGGAGGCCTGCTCGGCGCTGCGGGCGATGGCCTGGGTCGCCGCGCCCTGCTCTTCTACGGCCGAGGCGACCGTGGTGGAGATCTGGCTGATCTCCTGGATGGTGCTGCCGATCGCGGTGATCGCGTCGACCGCCTGCGCGGTCGCCTGCTGCACCGAAGCGATCTGCTGGCCGATCTCGTCGGTCGCCCGCGAGGTCTGGGCCGCCAGGCTCTTGACCTCGTTGGCGACGACGGCAAAGCCCCGGCCGGCATCGCCGGCCCGCGCGGCCTCGATGGTCGCGTTCAGCGCGAGCAGATTGGTCTGGCTGGCGATCTGGTTGATCAGGTCGATGACCTCGCCGATGCGGCGCGCCGCCTGCTGGAGACCGCCGACGATGTCGTTGGTGCGGTTGGCCTGGTCCACCGCCTTGTGGCTCACCTGCGAGGCGAGCGCGACCTGCCGGGAAATCTCGTGGATCGAGGAGGTCAGCTCCTCGGCGGCGGAGGCGACCGTCTGCACGTTGGCCGAGGCCTGCTGCGCGGCCGCAGCCACCGTCATGGCCTGCTCGCCGGTCTGGCCGACCGTGGACGACAAGCCGCCGGCCGTCGCCTGCATGCGGCTCGCCGCATCGGCGACGCCGCCAATGGCGGAGCTTGCCGCCGCGTCGAAGTCCTGCGCCAGCCCCATGATGTAGGCGGCATGCCGCTCCTTGGCCTGCCGCTCCTCCTCCTGGCGCGCGCGCATCTGATCGGCGGCGATCATGCCCTCCTTGAAGACGAGCACCGCGCGGGCCATGGCGCCGACCTCGTCGCGCCGCGCCGTCGCCGGCACTTCGGTCGTGGTGTCGTTCTGGGCGAGCCGGCCCATCGCCTTGTCGAGCGCCAGCAGCGGCTTGCCGATGGCCGAACGCAGCACGAAACCGGCCGCGGCCGCGAGGGCCATCGTGACCAACAGCACGACGACGATCACGGTGCGCGCGTTGTCGTAGGTCCATTCCGCCGTGGCCACCGAACGGCCGGCGCCGTCGGTGTTGACCTTCACGAGCTTGTCGGCGTCCTCGAGCAGTTCGCGAAACTGGTTTCTGCCGGCGAAGAAGCTTTCGCGGGCGCCTTCGGGATTGCTGGCCAGCATGTCCAGCGCCTTGTCCGTCTCCAGGAAGGCGGCGTAGTGCCCGCTGAGCCGCTTGAGCGCGGCCCGCTCTTCCGGCGAGGTCACGAAAGCCTCGTAGGATCTGAGGCTGTCGGTCACGGCCTGCTCGATCTTGCGCAGGGTCTGGCGGATCTCGTCGCGATCGCCGTCCTTGGCCATCAGCACCGACAGCTGGTTGGTCCGGATGCGGGCGATCTGGTATTGCAGGCCCCTCGCCTTGTCGACGCTGGGGAGCCAGTTGCCGGACAGCTCACGCGCGGCACCATTCAGGTCGGACAGGGATTTCAGGGCGAAGCCGCCGAGCACCACGACCAGCAGCACGACTGCCGAAAATGTGAGCAGCAGCTTGCGCCCAACAGACATGTTGTTGAACCAAACCATCGCACTCTCCATTCCAGATAGTCATTCCGCGCCTGCGCGCGTTCGTTGTAATGGAGGGGGCTTACCGAATAATTACATTCCGCGCGGCGGGAGCGCCGAAATGTTGCGCGGAGCTAGCCTGACATCGCCCGGCGCGGCCGATCCTCCGCCTCCATCACGAATCCCTCATATCCTTTCGCCGCGACCTCATTGCAGATCCGCCGGTAGACGCCGACGCCGCCGATATAGGGCATGAAGATCCGCGGCTTGCCGGGGACGTTGGCGCCCATGTACCAGGAATTGGCCTGCGGATAGAGCGTGCCGTGGGCGACCTCGTTGACATGGGCGACCCATTGCTCCTCGGCCTCATGGTCCGCCTCCATCGCGGCAAGGCCCTGCTTGCGCATGTGGGCGAGGCAGTCGGCGATCCAGTCGACATGCTGCTCGATCGACACGATCATGTTCGAGAGCACCGACGGGCTGCCGGGCCCGGTGATGATGAAGAGGTTCGGAAAGCCCGCGCTCATCAGGCCGAGATAGGTCTTCGGACCTTCCGCCCATTTCTGGTTCAACGTCTGCCCGCCGCGGCCGCGAATGTCGATCTTCGCGACCGAGCCGGTCATGGCATCGAAGCCGGTCGCCAGCACCAGCGCATCGACCTCGTGGTCGACACCTGCGACGCGGACGGCGTTCACGGTGATCTGCTCGATCGGGTTCGACCTCATGTCCACCAGCGAGACGTTCGGCCGGTTAAAGGTCGCGAAATAATCCGTGTCGATGCAGATGCGCTTGGTGCCGATCGGGTGGCTGTTCGGCTGGAGCAGCTTTGCGGTCTCCGGATCCTTCACGATCTCGGCGATCTTGCCGCGCACGAAATTGGCCGCGGTGTCGTTGGCGGTCCGATCCAGGCCAAGATTGTTGTAGACATACATGAAGGTCAGTCCGCCGCGCTCCCAGCGGGCCGCATATTTTCCATTCCTGATGTCGTCGCCGTCATCGAGCGCGCCACGGTCGGGCTGCTCGGCATAGATGCCGTTGCGCGCGACCTCGCGGGCGAAGCGGCGGACCTCCGGATAGGTGTTGCGGAAGGCATTGCGCTCATCGTCGGTCAGCGCGGCATTGCGGGCGGGAATCGAGAAATTCGCCGTACGCTGAAACACCGTGAGATGTTTTGCCTGCTCGGCAATGACGGGGGTCGACTGGATGCCCGATGATCCCGTACCGATCAGGCCGACCCGCAGGCCCGTGAAGTCCACGGCTTCGTGCGGCCAGTTGCCGGTGTGGTAGACCGGCCCCCTAAAATTTTCGAGGCCGTTGATGTCGGGCCTGCGCGCGTTGGAGAGGCAGCCGGTGGCGAGCACGACGAACTGAGCTTGAACCGTCCTGCCGTCGGAGGTCGTCACCGACCAGCGCTTCTCGCGCTCGTCGAAGGCTGCGCGCTCAACGCGGGTGTTGAACTGGATGTCGCGGCGCAGATCGAAACGGTCGGCGACGTGGTTGGCGTATTTCAGGATCTCTGCTTGCGGCGCGTAGCGCTCGCTCCAGTCCCATTCCTGCTGGAGCTCTTCAGAGAACGAATAGGAATACTGCATGCTCTCGACATCGCAGCGCGCGCCGGGATAGCGATTCCAGTACCAGGTGCCGCCGACGCCGCCGCCCTGCTCGTAAACACGCGCCGAGAAACCGAGCCCGCGCAGACGATGCAGCATGTACATGCCGGCAAAGCCTGCACCGACGACAACGACGTCATAGGCTTCGCTGGCCTGGGACGGACTCGATTGCGCTGGCGACATCGATAGGCGCTCCCTTATTTTATGTTGTTACCAACCAGCATTCTCTCGACCCCGCCAAAGCGCAAGAGGCAAATCGACGGGCTCTGGCCTGCTTATTTTGTACGGCGGAATGGCTCGTCCGGTGCGTGGCGCCTGCACGCAAGATACGCACGGGAATCCGGCATGGCATCGCAAATGACGATGGGCTAGCGTCGTCGAACGCCGCCGGGAGGAAGCCATGAAATCGCCGATCTGCGACATGCTGGGCATCGAGTTCCCGCTGCTCGCTTTCAGCCATTGCCGCGACGTCGTCGCCGCCGTCAGCCGCGCCGGAGGCTTTGGCGTGCTGGGCGCGACCGCGCACACACCGGATACGCTTGAGCGCGAGCTGACGTGGATCGACGATCACGTCGATGGAAAACCCTACGGCATCGACGTGCTGATCCCCGAGAACATCTCGACATCAGGCGAGAAGGACGTCACCTGGAAAAGCCTGGAGGCGCGCGTGCCGCAGGAGCACCGCAGCTACACGCGCGACCTCCTGAAGAAGTACGACATCGAGCTCACAACGACGAGCGTTGCCGACAATCAGCCGCAACCATTCGACGCGAAGACGGCGCTGGAGCTGCTCGAAGTCTCCTTCAATCACCCGATCCGGCTGATCGCCAATGCGCTTGGCGTGCCGCCGAAGGCGATGATCGAGATGGGCAGGAAGCACAGCGTGCCGGTCGCCGCCCTCGTCGGCGCCAAGGAGCACGCGCTGCGCCAGGTCGCAGCCGGCGTCGACATCCTCGTGGTGCAGGGCACCGAGGCCGGCGGCCATTGCGGCGAGGTCTCCACCATGGTGCTGGTGCCGGAGGTGATCAAGGCGATCAAGAATATCCGCGACGTGCCGGTGCTGGCGGCCGGCGGCATCATGACGGGCCGGCAGATGGCGGCCTGCATGGCGATGGGCGCCGCCGGCGCCTGGACCGGCTCGGTGTGGCTCGCGACAGTGGAAGCCGAGACCACGGAGATCTTTCGCGAGAAGATGATCGCCGCCTCGTCCCGCGACGCGATCCGCTCAAAGGGCCGTACCGGCAAGCCGGCGCGCCAGCTCCGCTCGGTCTGGACCGATGCGTGGGACCGCGCGCCGGACAGCCCGGGCGCACTGCCGATGCCGCTGCAAAGCATCATCAGCCGCGATGCCTTCAACTCGATCGACCGTGCGGCGGCGAGCGGCAACGCCAAGGCACGCGATCTCGTCAGTTACTTCGTCGGCCAGGGCGTCGGGCTGATCGACAGCGTGAAATCAGCCGGCGCCGTGGTGCAGGAGTTCAAGGAAGAATTCGCCGAAGCCGTCGAGCACATGAATACGCTGGTGGCGGAGTGATGGCGTGTGCGGCCCATCCTTCGAGGCTCGCCAGGCGCCGCTCGGCTCGCACCTCAGGATGACGCTGTCCCCGTAGCCGTCACCCTGAGGCGGCCGCTTCTTCAGCGGCCCTCGAAGGGCGACGGCGTGCCCAAGATCTGAAACGTGAAGCAAGAAGAAATGACCAATATCCCCGAAGACCGCATCCCCGTCATCGTCGGCATCGGCGAGATCGTCGACCGCCCCAAGGAAATCACCGAGGGCCTCGAGCCGCTCGACCTGCTCGAGCAGGCGCTGCGACGTGCAGAACAAGATGCCGGCGCAAAGCTGCTCGGCGAGGTGCAGTCGCTCGACGTCGTCAACTTCCTGAGCTGGCGCTATCGCGACCCCGAGAAGCTCTTGGCGCAGCGCCTCGGCGTTTCGCCCGCGCATTGCTATTACGGCCCGGTCGGCGGCGAGAGCCCGATCCGCTATATCCACGAAGCAGCCAAGCGAATCGCACGCGGCGAATGCAACGTCGCCGCGGTCTGCGGGGCCGAAGCGCAGTCGACCGCGACCAAGGCCGAGCGCGCCGGCGCCAAGCTGCCTTGGACGCCGTTCGCCCATGACGTCGAGGAGCCCAAGCGCGGCGCGGCATTCCAGAAACCGCTGGCGGTGACGCTCGGCGTGTTCCGGCCCGTCACGGTCTACCCGTTCTACGAGGCAGCCTCCTCCGCGCATTGGGGGCAGACGCCGCGCGAGGCGATGGCGGAATCGGGCACGTTGTGGTCACGCTATTCGGAAGCTGCGGCGCAAAATCCCAACGCCTGGCTGAAGCGGCGCTATGCGCCTGAGGAGATTACGACGCCGACGGCGGACAACCGCCTGATCGCCTGGCCCTACAACAAGCTCATGGTCGCCAATCCCAGCGTCAACATGGGCGGCGCGCTGCTGCTTACCAGCCTCGCCAGGGCGCGTGCGGCCGGGATTCCCGAGCACAAGCTGGTCTATCCGCTTGGCGGTGCCTCGGCGGAGGAGCCGCGTGACTATCTGATCCGCGACCAGTTCTTCGAGAGCCATTCGCAGAACGCAGTGCTCAACAACGTGATGGATCTCGCCGGCGGCGACGGCAAGACATTCGATGCCATCGAGCTCTATAGCTGCTTCCCCTGCGTGCCCAAGATGGCGCGGCGGACGCTGGGCCTTACCGCCGACGTGCAGCCGACCGTGACCGGCGGCCTCACCTTCTTCGGCGCGCCGCTCAACACCTACATGACGCATGCAGCCTGCGCGATGGTGCGGCGCCTGCGCGATGGCGCCAGGCTCGGCCTGCTCTATGGGCAGGGCGGCTTCGTCACCAAGCACCATGCGCTCGTCGTGTCGAAGACGCCGCCGCGCGAAGCGCTGGCGCAGGAGACGAGCGTGCAGGCGGAAGCCGATCGCAACAAGCGCGCGGTGCCGGACTTCGCCACGGACGCGTCAGGCAAGGGCAAGGTCGAGAGCTTTACGGTGATCTATGGCCGCGGCGGCGACGCCGAGCACGGCGTGGTGATGCTGCGCACGGAAGATGACCGGCGCACGCTGGCGCGGATTCCGGCGAGCGATACGGCGACGCTGGCGCATCTTCTGAGCATGGATCGCACGCCGGTCGGCTCACTCGGCGAGATCGCGATGACCGAAGATGGCGTGCCGGAGTGGCGGGTTGCGTGATCTCGTAGGGTGGGCAAAGCGAAGCGTGCCCACCACCTTCATGTGATCCGGAAAGACTGGTGGGCACGGCGCAAGGGCGCCTTTGCCC
>NZ_AKIY01000222.1 GCF_000282615.1 Bradyrhizobium sp. YR681
CCCGCAACAGATCATCCATGAAAACAGGCCTTCATACAGGGAGGGCGCGCACAAGGTGTGATGCGCCATTTCGGAATGGGGCCAGCTTCACCGCAAAGCGTTTAATAATGGTTGAGTATGTGGAAAAGAACGGAACCAACAAAGAGATAAGGCGCTCCGGACAAGCCGAAGCGCCTCGTAAAGAATAGATTAACGTCTGAAGCGCGATGCGCCCGTTTACGAAGCGGTAACGATGACGGCTTCGCCCTCAAGCTTGAGCGTCACGGTGAGCCCGCAGGCCTGCGCGAGCAGCCGCGTATAATAAGGCTGGATCGCGTGCGCATCCGCCGCGGGCCCACGTTCGCCGCTCAGCAGCTCGGAGATGTTCTGCGGCAGGCGCGCATTATGCCCGGTCGCGGTGATGCGGAAGCTCATCGTCTCGCCCTCGCCGATCGGATCGATCGTCAGCATGCCGCCGCGCGGGATCGTGTGCTGGGACACGACCAGCATGTTGAGCAGCAGCTTGACGCGGTTCTTCGGCAGCAGCAGCCGCGGCAGATTCCACGTGATCGAGCACTTGCCGTCCTCGATATGGCCGCGCGCCATGGTCTGGGCATCGCCGAGGTCGATCTGGGCGCCGGACGAGCCGGCCGCGCCGAAGGCGAGACGGCAGAACTGGAGGCGGGCGGAGGCCGTCTTGGCGCTCTTGCGAATCAGATCGAGCGCGAACTCGCGGTCTTCGGGCTTGGGATCGTCGTCGAGCACTTCGAGCCCGTTGACGATGGCGCCGACGGGGCTGATCAGATCGTGGCAAACCCGCGAGCAGAGCAGCGCGGCGAGTTCGAGCATATCGGGGGCATTAACGGTCGCGGGCGACGAGGCGTCAGACATATAAAGGGGTCCTGGAGAGTTCCTGGAATTGCACGGCGCTGGACGCCGCGAATCACGCATGCTTGACGGATGCTGCTGGTTCTAACATTCGCCAGCCTGTGGCAGCTAGCTTGCGATAGGTTCGAAGCGGCCATAAAGGCCCAATCGAATCAATCCGGGCGAATCAATCGAGAGAGACTTGCCGATGAATGAGGCACGCTGGTGAGGATGATCGACGCCGAGGCCGCCTCCCGCTTGATGGCGCCGCTCACCGCGCTGGTCGTGAAGGCCGGCGAAGCGATCCTTGCGGTCAACCGCGCGGCGATGCGGGTCGACGGCAAGCAGGACGGCTCGCCGGTGACCGAGGCCGACCTTGCGGCCGACCGCATCATCGCGGACGGCCTGGCGCAGCTTGCGGGCGACATCCCGACGCTGTCGGAAGAGCGGACCCAGCTCGCCGCCCCGCCGTTTCGCGACAGCTTCTTCCTGATCGACCCGCTCGACGGCACCAAGGAGTTCGTCGCCGGCCGTGACGAATTCACCGTCAACCTCGCTGTCATCACCCGGGGCGTGCCCCTGCTCGGCATCGTCAGCGCGCCCGCGCTCGGGCTGCTCTGGCGCGGCATCGTCGGCCGCGGTGCCGAGCGCGTGCCGTTTGATGGCGCGAGCATCGGCGCTGCCGCGCCGATCCACACCCGCAAGCTGCCGGCGCCGGGCGCGCCCTGGATCGCCGCGGTGAGCCGCTCGCACGGCGACCCCAGGAGCGAGGCGTTCATCGATAACAGGCCCAATGCCGAGAGAAAGACCTGCGGCTCGGCGGTCAAATTCGGCCGGATCGCGGAAGGCAGCGCCGACATCTATCCCCGCTTCGGGCCGACCTCGGAATGGGACGTCGGGGCCGGCTGCGCGGTCGTGACCGCGGCCGGCGGCAGGGTCACCGACGGCAAGGGCGACGACCTCATCTTCGGCCAGCGGCAGGACACCGGCTTCATCATCCCGGAGTTCATCGCCTGGGGTGATCCGCAGGCGGTAGGCCGCTACTGACTGAGCTGCTCCTGAAGCGCCGGCCAGCGCTTGCCGACCTCGTAGAGGAAGCGCTCCGGATTGGCCGCGAAGGCGTCGCGACTGGCTTCCCGGCTGAACAGATAAAGCCGCTGCGCCACGATGGCGAAGAAGCGGGGGTTGCCGGCGATGACGACGCCGCGGGCGATGTCGGCGGGGTCATAGCCGCCATATTGCGGCCCATAGATCTCGGGATGGGCCAGGAACGAAGCCCGGTTGCCCTCGTTGCGGAAGCGCCAGACCGCGCCCCAGAGGTTGGCCTCGAACTCGGCTGTGCCCTGCATGGCCGCGCCATCGACGAAATAGGCGACGGGGTCGAAGCCCTCGATGGCGACGCCCGAGAACCGGTTGACGACGATCCGCTCGGTGGTGGCAGCCTGGACCGGCAACCAAGAGCAGGTCAGCCAAATGCCCGCCAGCAGGCAGACGAGGCGGCCGATCAAGGCAATTCCGGGGCGCAAAGGGCTATCTTCCTGCCGTTGTGCCGTCATAGTTGCTGCGGATAACATCCGAGTCGAGGGGACATCCGGCGCAACCTAGGGCCGTGCCTGTTGGCGTCAGGTTAAGGAAGCGACCGGATTCGATACCAGGGGTTCTTTTATGACTTTCGCATCACGCCTTGCTGCGCTCGCGCTCGCCGCGATGGTCGGCTGGATCGTGCCGGCAGCCGCCCAGCAGGCGCCGCCGCCCAATCTGCCGCCGCCGCAGCGGACCCCGACACCCAACACCTACGGGCCGGACGAGCTCGTCACCGCCGGCCACCGCTTCTTCGGCAACGTCTCACGCGGGCTCGCCTCGATCATCGAGAAGGCGGTCAGCCAATGGGGCCTGCCGAACGGTTACATCCTCGGTGAGGAAGGCTCCGGCGCCTTCGTCGCCGGCCTGCGCTACGGCGAAGGCACGCTCTACACCAAGAACGCCGGCGACCTCCGCGTCTACTGGCAGGGTCCCTCGCTCGGCTTCGACTGGGGCGGCGACGGCGCACGCACCATGACGCTGGTCTACAACCTGCCCGCCACCAACGCGATCTACCAGCGCTTCGCCGGCCTCGACGGCTCGGCCTATATCATCGGCGGCTTTGGCATGACGGCGCTCACCGCCAACAACATCGTGCTGGTGCCGATCCGCTCGGGCCTGGGCCTGAGGCTGGGTGCCAATATCGGCTACCTCAAGTTTACGCCGCGCGCGACCTGGAACCCATTCTAGTCCGTCGTCCCCGGTTCATTTCCGGATTCACGTTAACAACAGGGCGGGGCTGGCTTTTTGCCGGCCCGCCATGCATTGTCGTTGGTAAATTTTTCCTTAGCTTTGGGAGTTCTGGCCCATGGTCGAACCGATCATGTACCTGGCGATCGGTTTCCTGCTCTCGATGCTGTGCGGGCTTGCCATCGTGCCGCTGGTGCATAACCGCGCGGTGCGCCTGACCACGCGCCGGCTCGAGGCCGCGACCCCGCTGTCGATGGCCGAGATCCAGGCCGACAAGGACCAGCTCCGCGCCGAATTCGCCATGTCGGCGCGCCGGCTGGAGATGAGCGTCGAGCAGCTCAAGAACAAGACCACGAGCCAGCTCGCCGAGCTCGGCAAGAAGAGCGATGCCATCAACCGCATGAAGATCGAGCTCGGCGAGAAGAACGCCACGATCTTCGCGCTGGAGGCGCGCGAGAAGGCGGTGAAGGAGCAGCTCCGCGCCACCGAAGAGGAATTCGCCGCCAAGACCGCATCCTTGCGCGAGGCCGAGATCGCGTTGACCGACAAGCAGGGCGAGCTTGCCAGGATCAACTCGGAACTCTCCGACCGCTCGATGATGGCCGAGAGCCGCCAGGTCGAGCTGGTCGCGGTGCGCGCGCAGATCGAAGAGCTCAAGAACCGCGTCGGCGATGCCGAGAAGGAGTTCGTCGCGACGCAGGCGCGGCTGGCGCAGGAGCGGACCGAATCCGAGACCGCCACCCGCGAGCTCGGCGATGCCCGCGGCCGTGTCGAGAATCTGAGCCAGCGCGTCACCGACCTCGATCGCCAGCTCATCGTGCAGGTCAAAGAGGCCGAGATGCTCTCGGGCCGCGTCTCCGACCTCGAGGGCCGCCTTGCCACCCAGGGCAAGCTGCTCGCCGAGCGCGACTATGAGAACAACCAGCTTCGCCAGACCAGTGAGAGCTCCGAGCGCATCATCAAGGAGCTGCGCGTCGAGATCGCGGCCTTGAGCGGCGGCAAGTCGTCGGCCGCCTTCGAGACGCTCCGCGCCGAAAAGGCCGCGCTGGAGGAACAGCTCGGCACCGCCCGCGACGAGCGCGCAAAACTCCAGCGCGACATCAACGCGATCCAGCAGCAGGCCGAAAGCTCCTGGGCGACCGAGCGGATGGAGAACGCGCTCTTGCGCGAGCGCATCAACGACATCGCCGCCGAAGTCGCAAAGCTCGCGATGCAGCTCGAGGGCCCGAACTCGCCGATCGAGGCGCTGCTTGCGGCCGAGGCCGGCCAGCCGCCGAAGCCGGCCCCGCGCCCGGCCAACGACGCCGCCACCAATGGCGCGGTCGCGCCCAGCCTGCCCGAGGGCGGCGGAACGCTGGCCGAACGCATCCGGGCGCTCCAGGCCCACGCCTCCCGCGCCCGCCAGCAGGGCGCGTAAGCCGGCCGAAACCCGGTTTCCCCGCGAATGACAGGGGACGGAAGGTTTTCGGTCCCCGAGCGGCCTTCAAACTTGACACCTCCGGCTCGCACTTCTAAATCGCGGGCTCCAATGCGCCGGCCGGCCGAAAGTCCGGCCGCCTGCATGATGGTCCCGGGCGCATAGCTCAGCGGGAGAGCGTTCCCTTCACACGGGAGAGGTCCAAGGTTCGATCCCTTGTGCGCCCACCACGCTTCGCCAAAAGGCTTCGCGTGGCGCAGCCACGCCCAATGACGGCGAAGCGTGTCCGGCGCAGCTCGATGAGCGTAGACGGACCGGGGCGTCTTGCTCGCTCCGTCAAAACCCCGAAAACAACCCCATGCACAGTAGCCGACTTCAGTCGGATCAACGGGTTACGAATTTTCCGAATTCCACTTCCTGGCCGTCGGGGCGACATCGAGCCTCAAGCCGCTGGCGCCGGCCGCAAGGCCGCATACAGCCCGACCAGCGTTCCGATCGCGACCAGGGCTGCCGCCAGCAGCACCTGTAATTCGCCGTCATCGGTCGGGCCGACGGACGACACCAGTCTCGTCACCACGACGAACAGAATGCCCACGGAGGCCGCTGCGCCCACGCTGAGATAGGCGAGCTCGCGCGACAGGCTCCGGCCGAGCAGTCCGAGGGCCGTAAAGTACATCGCGCAGGCGTTGGGATGGACGAACAAGGCGATGCGCGCGTAGGGGCCGTAGGCGTCGAGCAGGGACTCGCAACGGTTCAGCGCCGCTCGTGAGGCAACCCGCTGCAACAGCGGCCTGAAAAAACGAGCCTGTCCGTAGCTCAGGACGGCGCCCACGATGATGGCGAGCCACGCCACGATGAAAACGGAGACGTCCGCAGGCTTCGGATTGAGTGCCACGGACATCAGGATCAGGGCGGTTCCGGGAAAATAGCCGAAATACGGGAAGACCGACTCCAGCAGCACGCAGACGAACATGAAGACCGGAAACCACGCTGAACCGGTCGCCTCCTGGACGATCCTGTTCAGGTCGAACAGGTCAGTCTTGTACAGGACGAGATACATGCACATGGCGAGGCCCGCCAGCGCGTAGAACGGCAAGGCGCCCGACAGAAACCGTCTCATCGAGCCATCGCGCCTTGCTTCACGGACACAGCGAGGACCATCCTACGCAATCGACAAGATCTCGATCTCCTGCGCGCCTGCGCCCACGACGTCGCCGACGGCCTTCCCCATCAGCGACTTCGCGACCGGCGCGACGAACGAGATCGATCCCGCCTTCGGATCCGCTTCGTCCTCGCCGACGATGCGATAGGTCTGCACGCGGCCGTCAGGGCGGCTGAAGGTCACCGTGCTGCCGAAGGCGACGATATCGGTGGTCTCCGGATTCGAAATCACCTGCGCGGTGCGCAGCCGCTCGGTCAGATAACGGGCGTCGCGCAGGGGCACCGCCGACTGCCGGCGCTTCTCGTTGACGTCCTCGATGCGTTGCGCGGCTTCATAGGCTTGGCGCGCCTGCTGAAGCTGCGCCTGCAAGGCTTGAAGTCCTGCTTCGGTCACGAGGTTCGGATGGGGCGAGATCGGGCGATCCGGCAGCAGCGTCTCGGACGCGGTCTCGGCGCTTTCTTCCTTGGTAAAGGCGACGCTCAATTCTGGAATCCTGTCGAACTTGGGGGAGCGACGCTGCGCGCCGCCGATTGCTCCGGATTATATCTCAAGTTCGACGAAACGACGGAGCTTGAAGACGAGGTCCGGCATGGCCTGGCGGAACCGCGTCGCGTTGTGGAAACTGGTCGAAAACGGCGCGAAGGTGATCATCGCGTTCCAGTGCCGGTAACCATAGACCGTGACCGAGGCGCCGGTCGCCGGAAAATCTTCCATCTTGCGCAATTCGCCGAGCACGAGATCGGCGATCGCTTCCGCCGGCAGCAGCCGCTTGCCGTCCGCCGTCGTGGCGATTTTTGCGGGCGGCTCGACCGGGGCGGCCGCCGGCGCCGTGCCGGGCGCATCCTCGCGCTGGATCGGTGTCGCTTCGGGGATGGGCGCGGCAACCGCTTCAAATCCGTTCGACGGTGCGGTTGGCGGAACCTCTGCGAGCGGCGGCGGCGTAATGCTGTCCGCGCGCTTGTTGCCTCCCAGGATGCTGCTGATCATGGCCACAAGGCCAGCATCCTTCACGTCGTCACTCATTACTCCCCCCGGGCTTCGGCCTACTCTAGCACCGCTCGCATCGACCGCCACAAGGGTTGTATCGCCCGATTCCGCCCGGCCAGGGGCAGTTTCTGGCAGCATGGCGGCGCGACGCCTCGTCGCGCCGGGCCGCCATGCGATCCGTCACTGCTTCTCGAACGGAATATATTGCTGGTACTGCTTGGGCACCGAACTGCGGTAACGCGCGGGAACGGTGCCGCTGTCGACCGAATGATCGATCTCCTGCTGCCGTGTCATCTTTTTCTTCGCCGGCTTTTTCGACGCGCTCTTCTTGGCGTCGGATGGCGCGTCTGGAGCTGCGCTCGGCGCGGTCGTCGCAGGCGGCGCGGTGGTCGTCGCCGCGGGCGCAGGGGTCGCGCCGGCGGCTGGCGCGCTCTGCGCCTGCGCGAGCGGTGTCTGCATGAGAAGCGCCAGCGCTGCTGTCGCAGCCAGCAAATATGACCTTTGCATCAAAACCTCCAAAATAGCCTGATCCGAATATGGCGAAGCGTGGGCTTCCGGGATCGGCACGTGCAAGTCTGCGCACGATAGACGCGAACCCGGCGGCCTACTGTGGCGGAGATCACATAGCTCGCCGCAGCTTGCTTCATCATAGGCGCATGTCGAACGCCGTCGCCACAGCCGACACCAAGACGAGCACGACAAAGTGTCGGCCACGTCCCGGAACACGCGGATCGAGCTGGTGTTCCACAGCTAACCATTCCTTCAACTGCTCTCACCAAGGAGACTGAAATGCGTCGCACCATCCTCACGCTCGCATCGTTCGCAGCCTTGATCGCCGCGACTGTCCCGGCAGCCCAGGCGCACGCCGCAAACGACAGATATTGCCTGCAAGGCCGCATCTGGGGCTATCCCGGCAACTGCCAGTTCGCGAGCTATCAGCAGTGCCAGGCCACCGCCTCCGGCACCTCGGCCTATTGCGGCGTCAACCCGCGCTACGCGTTCTCGCAGCAGCGCAACTACTGACGACGTCGCGGCGCGCGCACGTCGCGCGCCGCGGTACTTTTGGAGCCGCACGTTTTAACGTGAGGGCTTCTGACGTGAAAATTTGCCCTCGCCCACTGTTCGGCGAAGCAATACGGCTCGAGGCCGCTTGCACCCATCGATGACGAGAATGTTATCCGTCATCCCACCGGGAAAAATTAGCAAAGCGCAGCCGCAGCTTGCCGGCAATGCTCCCTCCCGGAACGACAGTAACGTCGCGCGATGTGTGAAGCAGTTCGCTTGTGGCGCCCGATCGCCTGATCTAGCGTCGCCTGCATATTTTATTACGAACAACTTTAGATTTAGTTGTTGCCCGTCGTAACTTTCCGTCCATTTTTTCCGGAGGTGATTTCAATGAGCAGTCGACACGCTGTTACGCCGCGCGGATTGAACGTCACGCGTTCGCCGCTGTCCCAGGGCCGCTTCGGCCGCATGTTCCGCAAGCTTGCGCCGGCAAAATTCGGCGCGAAAGATTCCGACAACTTCGCCAACCTTTCTGCGCTCGCCGACAAGATGGTCGCCGACTTCGACGGGCCGAAGGACGGACCGGACGCAGAGGAGAGCGGGATCCCGTCGCTCTACACCTATTTCGGCCAGTTCATCGACCACGACATCACCTTCGATCCGGTGAGTTCGCTGACCAAGCAACAGGATCCCGACGGGCTCGTCGACTTCCGCACCCCGTCGTTCGATCTGGACAATGTCTACGGCCGCGGTCCGAACGACCAGCCTTACATGTATGACGGCAACAAATTCCGCCTCGGCGAGAAGCTGACCGGCGCGGGCGTCGCCGAGGCCCACGACCTGCCGCGCTTCAAGGGCCGCGCGCTGATCGGCGACCCCCGCAACGACGAGAACAGCATCGTCTCGCAGTTCCAGGCGTTGATGCTGCGCTTTCACAACCGCATGGTCGACGACAATGACAGCCTGTCGTTCGAGGAGGTGCAGCAGCGCGTCCGCTTCCACTATCAATACGTCGTGCTGAACGACTTCCTGCCCCGCATCGTCAACGAGGGCGTGCTGAACGCGTTGAAGACCGACGGCAGCTACGACCGCAGCAAGCTCGCCTATTACCACTGGAAGACCTATCCGTTCATGCCGGTCGAGTTCTCGGTCGCGGCCTACCGGCTCGGTCACTCCATGATCCGCCCCGGCTACCGGCTGAACGATGCGGCCAACATGCTGCTCCAGATCTTCCCCGACCCGCACAATCCCGACAAGAACGCGCTGACCGGCTTCCGCGCCATGGGCCCGGGACGCGCCATGGACTGGGGCCGTTTCATCGACCTGGATACGCGCCCCTATGGCGTCGAGGACGACGACACCAATCCCGACAACAAAAAGCGGCTGCAGTTCGCCTATCGCATCGATAGCTCGCTGGTCGACCCGCTGCGCAAGCTGCCCCCGGAGGTCGCGTCCAATCCGGCGTCGCTGGCGCTACGCAATCTCGAGCGCGGCTGGCGGCTCGGCCTGCCCTCGGGCCAGGCCGTCGCCAGGGCGATGAACGTGACGCCGCTGACCGACGACCAGATCATCATCGGCAAGGCCGTCGACGAGCCCGGCCCGGGCGATCCGCAGGTCAAGATCACGACCATCGCCAACGGCGTATTTGCCGGCAATTGCCCGCTCTGGACCTACATCCTCGCCGAAGCCCGGCACTTCCCGGCCGACGTCCCGATCCCCGCGACCGGCGGACCCGCCACCGTCAAGACGCCGCAGCTCGGACCGGTCGGCGGTCGCATCGTCGCCGAAGTCTTCCTCGGCATGATGTACGGCGACAATTCCTCGGTGCTGTCGCAAGACCCGCAATGGACGCCGGTGACCGGCTCCAGCTTCGCGCTGAAGGATCTCGTGGCCTACGCGCTCGGCCAGGGCGAACCGCTGCACTGAGCGGCTGACGGACGATGATGCAGAGGCCGCTCGCGTCGTGCGAGCGGCCTTTTGTCATCGCGCGTTGGCTAGCTCAAGCCGGTCTTCAAAACACCTCTACGCCCGAATCCTTGATCACCTTGCCCCAGCGGCCGTAGTCGGCCTTGATGGTCTCCGCAAACCCCTCGGGCGTTGACGTGGTGACGATTAATCCCTGGGCCTCCAGGCGAGCTCGAACATCGGGTTGGGCTCCGATGCGTACGACCTCGGCATTCAAACGTTGGATGATGTCGGCCGGGGTCCCTGCGGGCGCGACCAGGCCAAACCAGGAATCGACGACGAAGTCCGACACGCCGGCCTCGGCTGCAGTGGGGACGTCGGGTAGCTGTGACGAGCGCTCGCGGCTGGTGACGAGAAGACCCTTGATCTTGCCGTCGCGGATCTGAGGCGCGAGCACGGTGAGCGTGTCGAACGACAGATTGACGACGTTGCCCAGCAGGGCGTTGACCGCCGGGGCGCTGCCCTTAAACGGCACATGCAGAAGCTTCGTGCCGGTCTGGCGCTGGAAGAGTTCGCCACTGAGATGGCACAGCGTTCCGGGACCGCAGGACGAGTAGGTGAATTTGCCAGGTTCTCTGTTCGCCGCAGCGATGAGGTCCCTCGCCTTCGTAACAGGCGTGTCCGGGCTGGCTGCGAGCACATAGGGGACCGTGGCCAGGTTCGACACCGGCACGAAGCTCCTGAAGGGATCGTACCTGATCTCCTTGTTGATATGCGGCAAGATGGTGAGCTGGCCGGCGGGAGCGAGGGACAAGGTGTAGCCATCGGGGTCCGCGGCAGCGACGGCTTCGGCTGCAATCGCGGTGCCTGCGCCCGCCTTGTTCTCGATCACGACGGGCTGCTTGAGCGCTTCGCTCAGCTTGTCTGCGTAGACGCGTGCGACGGTATCAGCTGCGCCCCCGGGAGGAAACGGCACAATCAGCTTGATGGTACGGTTCGGCCAAACACCTGCGCTCGCACCGCTCGCACCCACGATGACGGATGCGGCCAGAACGGACGCGGCGAGAAAGCGAAGAGATCGAACGAAGCGCACGGCGGGAATCCCCATTAAAGCACGGCAAGCCGCGCGCGTTCCGTTCGCTGGAACGTCGCCTGGCTCGCCGCCATGAAAGAGTACCCAATAGATGCTCTTCGACCGGGCTCACGGCAATGGAACCGCGTTGCAAATGCGCGTTGGCCGCGAGAGGATTACTGCTGTCCGATATACGGTTGAGAGAAAAAGTGCCTAAGGGACCAGTGCAGGCCGATCAAGGGCGGAGCCCGCCAACATCAGCCAACTCCAGGGGCCCATCCTCATAAGCTAGTCGCTTCCGGTTTGCCCTCGGGAGGCGACTTTGAGACCGACATGAGATCATGCTGGCCTTGGGCGTTTGCACCTGCCGCTGCATTGCCACCGCCCGCTGATCGCGCTCCAGCAATAATCATCGTGATGAGAGCCGCAATGAAGGCTCCGCCAGCCAAAAGCACAAAACTCCAGGATATCAACGCGAGGAAGCCATAATGCCAATCAAAGATCGGTATCCTCTCATAAATTACTTTCCCTGCCGCAGCAGCGATAAAAGCCAACGCAACTCCCGCACAGATCAACGCTGCGACCAAGAGACTCCACGACCATATTAGAGTTTCTCTTACCCTCGACGAGGTATCTCTGATCCCGACAATCTTCTCGGAAAAGGTTATCGATACGACCAGCGTTGCAGAGATGAGCGTTATGAAGGTCTTTAGAAGATCTTTCGTCTCCGCATAGTCATACTTCATGAAAAGTTCCGCAGTCACTGGGTCTGGGGTATCCATGGTGAGCCCTCCAGTCTGAAATGCGCGCGTGCGACGACTGTATCAACGGTGAATCAGAGGGTCGAGCAGACGAATTCTGCTCCCGATCATGAGCAGTTGATGCTGACCAGGCGGCTAGACTTCTGCTTGCCCCGAAACTCGACGTTTATGAGCACACGCCCTACCGCGCGGCCCCCAACCCGCTCTCCGCAAGCCGCGATGCGAACCAGAGCGACAGCGGCTGATCGAGCAAGCCGCTGACATAGACCTCCGACGTCGTGACGCTGTGCTTGTCCAGCACCAGCAGCACGCCGATCCAGTAGGCGAACCAGACATGCGGATCGGTCAGTGCCCGCAGCTTGTGCCGGTCGTGTTCGACGGGCGTGTGATTGCTCGCCTTGCGGATCTCGACGCTGAGCAGATTGTTCGGGATCTCGCGCTGATGCACGACGACATCGGGATAGATCGACTTGCCCAGATGATCGTCGGTCGAGATGATGGTGCCGTGCGGCAGATGCAGCGTGCGCTCGCCGAGCCGGTCGTAATTGCAGTCGACCGACCAGCCCGAAAACTGCCGCTCCAGATAGACGGCGAAGCGATGCGTCACCGCGCGCTCTCCGACGTCCTTCTCGAACAAGAAACCTTCGTGGGCGTAGAAGTCCCTGAGCGCCGCGATCACCTTGTTCAGCTCGGTCTGCATCGTGCCTCCGGGCCCACGCGCACGCGAGAGTTAGCAAAAATAAGTAGCCCGGATGGAGCGTAGCGCAATCCGGGGTTCTCGCAAGACGCACGATGTCCCGGATTACGCGGAGCCTGTCATCGGGCGGCGCTTTGCGCCGACCCGTTGGCTCCATCCGGGCTACGGGCCGGAATTCGCGGTGAGCTCGGCCAGACCTTACATCTGGACTTCGATCAGCCGCGGCCCGGGCTCGGCGACGGCTTCGGCCAGCGCCTTGTTGAACTCGTCCGCATTGGTGACGGCGCGGCCGGGCACGCCCATGCCCTTGGCCAGCGCGACGAAATCGAGCGTTGGACGGTCGAGACGGAGCATGTCGTTGGCGCGCTGGCCGGGCTCGCCGGCGCCGACATTGTCGAACTCGCCGCGCAGGATCTGGTAGATGCGGTTGGCGAACACGATGGTGACGATGTTGAGGTTCTCGCGCGCCTGCGTCCACAGCGACTGGATCGTGTACATCGCGCTGCCGTCGCCGACCATGGTGATCACCTTGCGGTCCGGACAGGCGATCGCGGCGCCGATCGACAGCGGCGTCGAGAAGCCGATCGAGCCGCCCATGTTCTGGAGCCAGTCGTGCGGGGCGGCGGCAGCCGTCGGCGGGAAGAAGGCGCGGCCGGTGGTGAGGGACTCGTCCACCATGATCGCGTTCTCGGGGATCGCGTAGGCAATCGCCTGCGCGATCGAGGCGTGGGTGAGCGCGCCGGTCGGCTTAACCAATTCCTGCAAGGCTTGCGGCTTGACGTCCTTGGCGCTGGCCTTCACGGCGCCGGCAAGCGCTTCGAGCGCGGCGACCGAATTCTCGCCCCAGGCGGTCATGCGATGCACATCGCAGCCCTCGGGCTTGAGGATGCTCGGCTTGTTCGGATAGGCGAAGAACGCCACGGGATCGTCGGACTCGACCAGCACGATGTGACGGAACTTCGCCAGCATCGGCAGCGCCTGGTCGATGACATAATGGATGCGGTCGATCGAGAAGCGGCCACGGCCGCGCGCCATCCTGGGGCGGAATGTCGGGCCCATCACGGTGCAGCCGGTCTTGCTCGCGATGCGCTCGGCCAGCGCCAGGCCCTCTTCACTCAAGGCGCTGCCGGTCATCAGCAGCAGCGTGCCCTCGCCGTCGCCGTGCAGGATCTTTGCGGCCTGCTCGACTGCCTGGGGCGAGTAGCTGGCGCGCTGCTGCTCAGCCGGCACCTCGGCGATGCCGTCGGCCTCGTTCCAGGCGGTGTCGGCGGGCAGGATCAATGTCGCGATCTGCCCGGGCGCGCTCTTGGCGGCGGCGATCGCCGCGGCGCCGTCAGCGGCAACCGATTTGGAGTTCGGCGAGGTGCGGACCCAGGACGACATCGGCCGGGCCAGGCCCTCGATGTCGGAGGTCAGCGGCGCATTGTATTCGATGTGGTAGACGGCATGCTGGCCGACGATGTTGACGATGCCGGAATTCGCCTTCTTGGCGTTGTGCAAATTGGCAAGACCATTGGCGAGACCGGGGCCGAGATGCAGCAGGGTCGAGGCCGGCGTACCCTTCATGCGGTAATAGCCGTCGGCCGCGCCCGTCACCACGCCCTCGAACAGGCCGAGCACACAGCGCATGCCCGGGACGCGATCCAGCGCTGCGACAAAATGCATCTCGGAGGTGCCCGGGTTGGTGAAGCAGACATCCACCCCACCGTTGACCATCGTCCGCACCAGGCTTTCCGCACCGTTCATTCTTCTTGCTCCCGCAACCGGTTATGTCCTGCGATCCGTTCGATCAATCATTGTTCGCTCGTCTCGTCAAAGCAATAGGCGGCATCGCGGCCCTGCTCCGCATGGCGACGCCTTGGTTTGGCTAACGGTTTCCAGCAATTTGGCGCAGTTGCCGATTTGGTAACGGCATTCATTAACGATGAGGTCCCTCACGGGGCCGTGGCTTGCGAAAAGCCCGTAAATATGGCCTGTGACCTCTGTTGAATCGATTTTTTGCTGGGGGAAACAATGATCCGGTTTTTTGCCGCGCCGATTGCCGCCATCGCATTGCTGTCGGCCTCCTTGGGCGGCGCGCTCGCCGAAGAGTTCGACTCGCGTGACATCATGGGCGGCGGCCCGAACTTCTTCCGCGGCGGCTCCAGCCCAATCCCCCGCACCACCGTCAACTATTCCGGCAACTACGCCCCCGGCACCATCGTGGTGAACACCACCGAACGCCGGCTGTATCTGGTGCTCCAGAACGGCCAGGCGCTGCGCTACGGCATCGGCGTCGGCCGCGACGGCTTCCGCTGGGGCGGGGTGCACAAGATCACCGCCAAGAAGGAATGGCCGGACTGGACGCCGCCGTCGCAGATGCTGGCCCGCCGGCCCGATTTGCCGCGTCACATGAAGGGCGGCATCGAGAACCCACTCGGCGCCCGCGCCATGTATCTCGGCTCGACGCTCTACCGCATCCACGGCTCCAACGAGCCGGAGACGATCGGCCAGGCGGTGTCCTCCGGCTGCTTCCGCATGACCAATGACGACGTCAGCGACCTCTACGGCCGCGTCGGGGTCGGCACCACAGTGGTGGTGCTGAACAACTAGAGCGCAAACTGCCGTAGGGTGGGCAAAGCGCAGCGTGCCCACCTTCCGCCCATGATTGAGAAAGATGGTGGGCACGGCGCTTCGCGCCTTTGCCCACCCTACGGCACCGCCCTCGAACCGCTGGAACCCGCAGGGCGCGTGAATATGCGGACTTGTGCGCGCGGCGCGAATACGGCAGCGTCGGGCGACGATGAGTGCACTGAACCAGCCCTCGGCTGCCTTCCGCTTCGCCTTGCTGGCGCTCGCAGCGCTCACATCCGTGCCTGACACCGCTACCATGGCCGCCGCGGGCGAACTGCCCGCGATCGCTTCGCGCCAGCGAAGCGAGAAGAAGAGCTTTACCGACGGCGAGATCGTCGAGGGCTTCCTCAAGACCGCGTTCGGCGCCGAGTACCATCTCGCCGGCCGCGTCGACCGCATCCGCAAGTTCGACGGGCCGGTGCGCGTGTTCGCCGAGAGCGACCGCGCCGACCGCAAGGCGCAGCTCGCCAAGGTCGTCGCCGACATCGGCAAGCGCGTGCAGCATCTCGACATCGCCATGATCGACACCAGCGAAGCCGCAAACGTGCGGGT
Source organism: Bradyrhizobium sp. YR681 (assembly GCF_000282615.1). Taxonomy (GTDB): domain Bacteria; phylum Pseudomonadota; class Alphaproteobacteria; order Rhizobiales; family Xanthobacteraceae; genus Bradyrhizobium. The sequence goes on from NZ_AKIY01000222.1 coordinate 15,289, forward strand.
GAAGCTGGTGCGCGACCGCGATCTGTTTCGCACCATCTCCAGCTTCTACGGCGCGGAGAAGGCGCGCGAGATCCGCACCTCGCTCGATCCGCAATGCCTGTCCGGCTTCCGCAAGAACGACAATTTCGAGATCGAGCATTCCGACGTCATCCTCACCGTCGACAACGGCGACTTCACCTTCCTCGACTGCGCCTATGAGGAGCTGCTGCAATCGCTCGGGCCGATCAACGACACCGCGAGCGTGCCGTGGACGATGTTCAACGACAACGTCTCGATGGGCTATTTCGACGTCTACGACCAGTACATCCTCAATTTGCTCTACGATCCCCGCATCAAGCCCGGCATGACCGTGGCCGAGGTCAAGGTGGCGCTGCCCGCGGTGCTCGCGGATGTCAGGACGTGGGTGAAGCGGGTGAATGATCTGAAGGATTAGGTGATCCGTCATCCTGAGGTGCGAGCGGCGCGATGCAAAAGCATCGCGTCGGGAGCCTCGAAGGATGTACGGCCGAGATGCAGCCGGGCCGTCGTCCTTCGAGGGCCGCTGAAGAAGCGGCCACCTCAGGATGACGGTCAGACATAAGCGCTCGCAGCTTGCACATCGTCATCGCGAGCGCCGGCCCTACTGCACGAGATCGGCGACAGTGGTCGCCGCCTTCAGGCCGGTGCCGGTGAGGACGGCGACCGTGGTCTCGTTCGCCTTGATCGCACCGGCGGCGGAGAGTTTCTCCAGCGCGGCAGCAGCACTAGCGCTGGTCGGCTCGGCGAACAGGCCCTGGCGCGCGAGGCGCCGCAACGCGGCGACGATCTCGTCCTCGGTGAGTGCAACGGTGCCGCCGCCGCTCTCGCGCAGAGCGGCGATGATCTCGCGCAGGCGCAGCGGATTCTTGATCGCCGTGCCTTCGGCGATGGTTTTGTTCACCTCGCGCGCAACAGGCGTATCGACGCCCGCCTTGAAGCTCGCATCGATCGGCGAGCAGTTTTGTGGCTGCGCCGCGAACAGGCGCGGCAGTTTTGCGATCTGCCCCGCCTTCAACAACTCGCGGAAGCCGAAGGCGCAGCCGAGCAGGCTGCTGCCGGCGCCGACGGGGACGATGACGTTGTCGGGCGCGCGAAAGCCGAGGTCTTCCCAGATTTCATAGGCGAGCGATTTGGTGCCTTCGAGGAAGAACGGCTGCCAATTGTGGCTGGCGTAAAACGTCTGGCTGGACTGGCGGATGGCTTCGGCTTCCGACTCCTCGCGCGGCCCCTCGACGAGCTGCACCGTCGCGCCATAGGCACGCACCTGCGCGATTTTTGCGGGCGACGTCGAGGCCGGCGCCAGAATTTTCACGCGCATGCCGCCAGCGGCGCCTATCCCCGCCATCGACGAGCCGCCATTGCCGGAGGAGTCTTCCAGTATTGCATCGACGCCGATCTGGCGCAGGAACGACAGCATCACCGCCGAGCCGCGGTCCTTGAAGCTCCCGGTCGGGTTGAACCATTCCAGCTTGAAGAACGGACGCAAATCGCCCCAATCCTGCTGCACCAGCGGCGTGCAGCCTTCGCCGAGCGTGATCGGCTTTGCGATCTCGACCGGCAGCGCCGCCCGGTAGCGCCAGAGCGAGCGCGTCCGGCTGTCGATGTCCGTGCGCGAGATCCCCGCCCCCGGCGTCACCAGCAGCGGCGTACGCTCGTCCGAGCACCAGCGCGGCTGGTCCAGCGGATAGAGCTGTCCGTTGCGGGGGTCGATGTAGCTGGCGGTCGGCATGGCAGTCTCCGGGCGATAGGCGATCTCTACGATTTGTCTGATTATGCGGGTCTGGTCCAGCCTTGGCTCCCGCTAGGTGTGCCCTTCCGCGCCGCCCCTCTTGAAAACACAAAAAATAAAACTATTTCAAACCCTTAGAGAGATCACGCCGATCGCATGGCAAGGTTCGGCCGGCGCGAGGGCTGAACATGTGGGCGAGCCGGACCTGCCGGTCGATGACGGGAATTTGGCCACGATCGCCCGCGCCGTGCGGCACGATTAACTTGTCTGTCGTCGCGGGCCGCTACAATATGTTGGATTGAGCTCGCGCCGCCGGTGCCCGGCATTGGCAGCGCAAGTGAGCCAGGCCCGTCCGAGCGGCGGGCCGTTGGCTTTTTGGGAGCCTGGACATGAGCCGCGCGAACCGTACCGATCACATCCGCCTGACCTCCCATCCGGAGCCGGGCCGGAAGGCCGCCTTCCCGATCCATTGGGGCGCAGCTGACGCGCGCGCCCGCGGGCCGATCATCGGCACGGTGTCGCGCGCCGGCGATCGCAACGTGATCGGCAGCCATGGCGGCTCCTATGCGATGTACCGCGCGCTCGCGGTCTCCGCCGGCGCGCTCGATCCGATCCGCCGGCCCGATCTCACCAACACGTTTCCGGCGGCGACCATCGGGCCGTTCGAGCAGTGGCGCGATCCCGCCAAGATCGTCGCACTCGATCCCTGGGGGCATCTCGTTGCCGAGAACTTCGGCAAGGATATCGCCGAGGGCATCGACATCCGCCCGAGCATCGCGATCACGCGGGCGCGGCTGGACCTGCCTGAAATTCGCGAAGCGCTGGCGGCCAAGCGGCTGCGCGCCGACGGCGAGGTCGTGCATGCCAATGGCAGCGTCTCGGTGGTCAAGATCGCGATCGATCCGGTCTGGTATCTGCCGGGCCTTGCCGAACGCTTCCAAACCAACGAGACCGAGCTGCGCCGTACACTGTTCGAGCAGACCGCCGGCATGTTCCCCGAGCTCGTCACGCGCCCGGACCTGAAGGTGTTTTTGCCGCCGATCGGCGGCACCACGGTCTACATGTTCGGCGACGTGACAAAACTGCCGGACCATCGCACCAAGATCACCTGCCGTGTGCATGACGAGTGCAACGGCTCCGACGTGTTCGGCTCCGACATCTGCACCTGCCGGCCCTATCTCATCCACGGCATCGAGGAATCCGCGCGCGGCGCGCAGGAGGGCGGGCTCGGGCTCGTCGTCTACAACCGCAAGGAAGGCCGCGCGCTCGGCGAGGTCACCAAATTCCTGGTCTACAACGCGCGCAAGCGCCAGGAGGACGGCGATGCGGCCGCGGCCTATTTCGAGCGCACCGAATGCGTCGCCGGCGTCCAGGACGCGCGCTTCCAGCAATTGATGCCGGATACGATCCACTGGCTCGGGCTGAAGCGCATCGACCGTTTCCTGTCGATGAGCGACATGAAATACGACGCGCTGACCTCGCAGGGCATCGACATCGTCGAGCGCGTGCCGATTCCGCTCGAGCTCATTCCCGCCGATGCCCATGTCGAGATCGCCGCGAAGAAGGCGGCCGGCTATTACACGACCGACATCGCGCCGGAGAAGGATGTCGACGGCGTGGTCGGGCGCTCGCTGGAAAAATACTGATCGCGCGATGGCGGATGCTTTGGAACAACAGGCCCGCTCCCTGCTCAGCGCAGGAGCGGTGCGCGCGCGTGCCGCGACAATGCTCGAGATCGGCCTTGCCGGCGGCTTGAGTCACTTCACGATCGATCTGGATCGCATGGACGGCGTTGCGGAGGCCGTGCTCGCGGTGACGCGAAAGGCCTATCCGACGCTGGAGGTGCCCTTCCACGCGCGCTGGCGGCATTTTGTGCTTGGCGGCGTCGACCGCTGGGCGCGGCTGGCGGATGCCGCATCATGGCCGGACCGCGCCCCGCGGGCGCGGGCGGAGTTCGACCTTGCGATCGTGAGCGTGCTGCTCGATGCCGGCGCGGGGGCGGCGTGGCGATACCGGGATGCCGTCACGGGAGAAGCCATCGGCCGCTCCGAGGGGCTTGCGATTGCGAGCCTCGACATGTTCGCCAGCGGCCTCTTCTCCGGCGATCCACGCGCGCCCTTCAGGGTCGATGCGGACGCGCTCGCAAGGCTGCCGCTCGCCGCGCTCACATCGGCGTTTCAAGTGACGGACAGCAACCCGCTGCTCGGTCTCGACGGACGCAACGATCTGCTGCAACGGCTCGGCCGGCTGATGAAGGATCGCGCGGAGATGTTCGGCACGCGCGACACACCCCGGCCCGGCGGCCTGTTCGATCGTCTTGCCGCGCAGGCTGTGCGTGGCGCGATCAGCGCGCCCGCCATCCTGTCGGAGGTGCTGAACCAGTTCGGCCCGATCTGGCCCTCACGGCTGGAGCTTGCGGGCGTTCCGCTCGGCGATTGCTGGCGCCATCCGGCCATCAAGGCGAACGACGCAACGGCAGGCCTCGTGCCGCTGCACAAGCTGTCGCAATGGCTGAGCTATTCGCTGATCGAGCCGCTCCAGCGCGCCGGCCTCACGGTGACCGACATCGACGGCCTGACCGGGCTTGCCGAATACCGCAATGGCGGCCTGTTCGTCGATCACGAGGTGCTGCGCCTGCGCGACGCCGCTGATGCAGACCACGCGCACGCGGTGGATTCGCTGCTCGTCGTGGAGTGGCGCGCGCTCACCGTTGCGTTGCTGGACCGGCTCGCCGAACTGGTTCGCGCAAAGCTCGGCCGCACGCCGGAGACATTGCCGCTCGCCAGCATTCTGGAAGGCGGGACCTGGGCCGCAGGCCGCGCCATCGCCTTTGCGCGCCGCCCCGATGGTTCGCCGCCGCTCAAGGTGATCAGCGACGGTACGGTTTTCTAACCCTCTCCCCTTGTGGGAGAGGGTGCCTCGCGAAGCGAGGCGGGTGAGGGGTTGTCTCCGCAGACACATCTCTCATTGGATTTCGTGGAAGCAGACCCCTCATCCGGCGCTTCGCGCCACCTTCTCCCACAAGGGGAGAAGGAAGAAAGGCATCCGATCATGGAAGGCGTCACGATCGTCGATCATCCGCTGGTGCAGCACAAGCTGACGCTGGTCCGCGACAAGTCGATCTCGACAAAGTCGTTCCGCGAGCTGATCAAGGAGATCGGCATGCTGCTCTGCTACGAGGTGACGCGCGACCTGCCGCTCGCCGATACAATGATCGAGACGCCGCTGGCGACGATGCACTCGGCAAAAATCGCCGGCAAGAAGCTTGTGTTCGTGCCGATGCTGCGCGCCGGCACCACCTTCGTCGACGGCATGATGGACCTGGTGCCGACCGCGCGCGTCGCCCATATCGGGCTCTATCGCGAGCCCGAGAGTTTTGCCGCGGTCGAGTATTTCTTCAAATCGCCGTCCGATCTGAGCGAGCGCCTGGCCATCGTGGTGACGCCTGTCGTCGCAACCGCCAACACCGCCGTGGCCGCCATTGACCGGCTGAAGGAGCGCGGCGCCAAGGACATTCGTCTTGCCTGCCTGATCGCGGCGCCGGAAGGTCTGGAGCGGCTGCGCGGTTTGCATCCGGACGTGCCGGTCTGGACCGCCGCGGTGGACGAAGGTCTCGACGAGAACGGCTTTATCCTCCCGGGCCTCGGCGATGCCGGTGATCGCGCTTACGGGACGCGGTAAGAGACGGGTTACGTCTCCGCCTCGTAGTCCCGAGGCGAGCCGTCGCCGTTGACCGCCTGGAGCGAGTCCTCCTTGAAGGACGCAGAGTGCCGTTGACCAGCTTCGACCCAAGAGCAACTGACGAGCGGTTCGTTGGACGAATGAGACACCTCGCGGTCAACGACCATGATCGGGCCGCCGCTCCTGTGTTTGACGAGATTGCCGGGCCTGAGCTGCATGGCGATCAGATCTTCCCGCTGCCGCAAATTCCCTTCAGCGCCTGCCATTCCGTGTCCGTCAGCAGCGGCGGGCCGCTGGCGGGGCGATCTTCCTTGGTCATGCGGGCAAGGCGATCTTCCGTCAGCGGATGGCTGGCGAGGATGGTGAAGCCGGAGCCGCCTTCCTTGCCGGTGATCCGGAACATCAGCTCGGCCGCGGGCTTCGGCGAGCGGCCGAGTGCGTGCATGATGTCGATGGCAAACGTATCGGCGGCGGTCTCGGCCTCGCGCGAATAGGAGGCCTCGACCACGCTGCGCGAGGCGAAGATCACGGCGGACGAGCCGGTGACGTCGCCGAACAACAGGCCGATCAGGAACGAGGTGCCACCGTTGTAGATCAGGCCGCGCATGTTGTCGTGATGCTTGAGATGGCCGAGCTCGTGGGCGAGGATGCCGGCGAGCTCGTCGGGGCTTTCGGCCTTGTCGATCAGGGCGTTCAGCACATAGACCTTGCCGCCCGGCAGCGCGAATGCATTCGGAATCGCGCTCGGCAGCACGCCCGCCGTCATGGCATCGTCGTCGAGGCCGGCGGCGTCGCGCAGGCGGTTGACCAGCTTGGAAAAGGCCGCCTGACCGGCCGGATCATTGCAGGAGGCGCGGCCGAAGATGGTCTTCACCTGGACCTCGGACGCATCGCCGATGCGCCGTTCGATCGGTTTCGGCACCAGCGGTGCAAGCCGATCGGCGGGG
>NZ_AKIY01000223.1 GCF_000282615.1 Bradyrhizobium sp. YR681
CCCCCGCCGCGCCAGTGGCGGCCGCCTGCGTAGGAAGCGGTCGGGGCGACCGCGGTCAGCGCCAGCACCGCGGCCGTGGCAAGCACGACCTTGCGGCCGGTAAAGCTCGAAAATCTGTCAAACATGTCCTGGACCCTCCTTGGGACCTCGAATGGTGCCTGACGACAGGCTCATGTCCTTCAAACACCCGCAGCCCATGTTGGGTTCCCCAACCCCAACAGAAGCTGAACGGGGTTGCGTGATCGTGACGCAACCCCCGCTCATCCCCCGTTCATGTTGGCGCGCGCAGGCTCATCGCCGGCCGGCGCTGCGAGCGTCACGAAACCACAACAATGCGGGACCGGCGCAACTGATGTCAGAATTCAAGACGATCGCCCTTCGTGGCCTGCTGGCCGTTGCAATCTCGCTCGCCGCGCTGATCGCACGCGACGCCACGGCGGCCGAGACCGCCGCGCCGTCCACGGCGATCCACTTCACCTTCGACCGCCCCATCGATGCGAGCATGGCACCGTTCTTCCTCGCCGCGAAAGACGGCAGCTTCAGCGCCGAACATCTCAATGTGTCCTTCAACAGCGCGGCCGGATCGCCCGATGCGCTCAAGCGCGTCGCCAAGGGCGACAGCGAGCTTGCGCTCGTCGACATCAACGAGCTCATCCGCTTTCGCGACAAGAACGATGCGGCACCGATCAAGGCTGTGTTCGTGCTGTTCAACCGGGCGCCCTACGCGATCGTCGCGCGCAGGAGCCGCGGCATCCATTTGCTGCCCGATCTCGACGGCAAGACCGTCGGCGTGGCCGACAGCGATCTGTCGATGCGGCTGTGGCCGGCGCTGGCGCAGCAGAACAACATCGACTTGTCGCATGTGAAATTCCACAAGATGAGTGCCGCGGTGCGCGAACCGATCCTCTCCGCCGGACAGGTCGATGCCGTCGCCGGCTTCAGCTATCTCTCGGCGGTGAACCTGCGCGACCGCGGCGTGCCCGGCGGCGATCTCGTCGTGCTGCGTTACGCCGACTATGGCTGCGAAGCCTATGGCTTTGCCGTCGTGGTCAACCCCGCCTTCGCCGCCGCTAAGCCTGATGCGGTGAAAGGATTCGTCCGCGCACTGATCGCCGGCGTCAACGCGACGGTCAAGGAGCCGGCGCGGGCGGCGGACGAGGCCGCCAGCCGCATCGACGACGGCGACCGCGACCTTGAGCTGGAGCGCCTGCGCACCGTGCTGGTCGACAACGTCCTGACCGACGAGGTCAGGCGCAACGGCCTCGGCGGCATCGAGCCTGCCCGCCTGGAGCGCTCGATCGACCAGATCGCCCAGGACTTCAAATTACGCAAGAAGCCGATAGCGGGGGATATCTTCGATGACCGGTTCCTGCCGCCGGTCGCGGGGCGGCTGATCAATTGAGGCGCCGATCTTGACTTATGTAAGCAAATAGCTTACACTTTCAACATATCGGATTTTGGTAGCACCTTGATCGAGTCCTTCCGGAACAAGGCTCTTGGCGATCTTTGGTCTAAGGGAAAGACAACGAAGATCGATTCGAAGATGCACGCCAGAATCTTGCGACGACTGGATCAACTCGATACTGCCTCGCTTCCTGAGGACATGAACATGCTTGGCTTCGACTTTCATCGTCTGCACGGGAAGCCAGTCAGGTACACGGTCCATGTGAATGGACCGTGGTGCATCACTTTCGAGTTCGAGAATAGTGACGCCTATCGAGTCGATTTCGAGCAATATCATTAGGTGAGCCGAGAGCGCCATGGCCGAATATCCTGCCAAGAGAAACCCCCGTCGCTGCCCCGTCCATCCCGGTGCAGTGCTCCGCGAAGACATGCTACCAGTCTCTGGCAAGACCAAGGTCGAGATAGCGCGCCTCTTGGGCATTTCGCGGCAGCATCTTCACGACATCATGGAAGAGAAGAAGCCGCTGTCCCCGGAGGTGGCGGTGCGGGTCGGAAAGCTGTTTGGAGGCGGTGCCGGCATCTGGGTCCGGATGCAGGCGGCTTATGACACCTGGCACGCGGAACAGACGGTGGACGTCAGCAAGATCCCCACCCTGAAGGTAGCCTGAGCCGTCCACACCAGTGTGGTTTGCAGCCCTTCAATCGGTTGACTGACGACCTCCCCGCGGTCCAGCGTATCTCATGTCCATTTTCAGCCTCTATACCCGCGTTCTCGAGCTGCTCGGCAAGGAGGCGCGGCTGGGATGGTTGCTGGCGTTCGCCAATCTGCTGCTGGCGGCCTCGCAGTTCGCCGAGCCCGTGCTGTTCGGCCGGATCGTCGACGTGCTCTCGGGCAAGACGGTCGCCGGGTCGAGCTCGGCCTGGCCGTTCCTGATCGCCTGGGTGGCGTTCGGGCTGTTCACCATCGGCTGCAGCGCACTCGTGGCCCTGCAGGCCGACCGGCTCTCCCACCGTCAGCGCCAGGCGGTGCTGACCGACTATTTCGAGCACATCCTGCAACTGCCACTGACCTTCCACTCCGGCACCCATTCCGGCCGACTGATGAAGGTGATGCTCAACGGCACCGACGCGCTGTGGCGGCTCTGGCTCGGCTTCTTCCGCGAGCATTTTGCCGCGATCCTCTCGGTGGTCGTTCTGCTGCCGCTGTCGCTGTATCTGAACTGGCGGCTCGCGATCCTGCTGTTCGTGCTGTGCGTCGTCTTCACGGCGCTGACGACCTTCGTCGTGCGCAGGACCTTCGGCATGCAGATGGAGGTCGAGGAGCACTATAGCGAGCTCTCCGCGCGCGCCTCCGACGCGCTCGGCAATGTCGCGCTGGTGCAGAGCTTCGTCCGCGTCGAATCCGAGGTCAAAGGGCTGCGCTCCGTCGCCGACGAACTGCTGGCCGCGCAGATGCCGGTGCTGTCGTGGTGGGCGCTCGTCACCGTGATCACGCGCGCCTCCACCACCATTACGGTGCTCGCGATCTTCTCGCTCGGCATCGCCCTGCACGACCAGGGTCTCACCTCGGTCGGCGAGATCGTGATGTTCGTGAGCTTCGCGACGATGCTGATCCAGAAGCTGGAACAGGTCGTGAGCTTCATCAACAACGTGTTCATGGAAGCCCCGCGCCTGCGCGAATTCTTCAACGTGCTCGACGCCGTGCCCGCGGTGCACGACCGATCCGATGCGATCGATGCGGGGCGGCTCTCCGGCCTCGTCGAGTTCAACGACGTCACCTTCTCCTATGACGGCAAGCGGCCGGCGATCGAGGACCTCTCCTTCACCGCACTGCCCGGCCAGACCATCGCGCTGGTCGGCCCGACCGGCGCCGGCAAATCCACCGCGATCGCGCTGCTGCATCGCGCTTTCGACCCGCAATCCGGATTCATCAGGATCGACGGCATGGATGTGCGCGGCGTGACGCTGACATCGCTGCGGCGAAACATCGGCGTGGTGTTCCAGGAAGCGCTGCTGTTCAACCGCTCGATCGAGGAGAACTTGCGCGTCGGCAAGCCGGATGCGACCGAGGCGGAAATGCGCAAGGCCGCCGAGCGCGCGCAGGCACTCGACTTCATCGAACGCAGCGGCGGCTTTGCGACCAATGCCGGCGAGCGCGGCCGCATGCTCTCCGGCGGCGAGCGCCAGCGCCTCTCGATCGCCCGCGCGCTCCTCAAGGATCCGCCGATCCTGATCCTGGACGAGGCGACGTCCGCGCTCGACGCCGTCACCGAGGCCAAGGTGAATGCTGCTCTCGATGAAGTGATGAAGGGCCGCACCACCTTCGTGATCGCTCACCGCCTCTCCACCATCCGGAATGCCACGCGCATCCTAGTGTTCGAGAACGGGCGCGTGATCGAAAGCGGAACTTTCGATGAACTCGTGGCCAAAGGCGGCCATTTCGCCGAGCTCGCCAAGGCCCAGTTCATGGTCCAGGAGACGACACGGGCCAGCGTGACGGCGGCCGAGGCTGCCGCGACAGCAGCCAAGTCCCCTTAGCAAGTCCCCATAGAACCGTCGAAATTCGGCCTACTTCCTTGCGGAATACCCGGCCGAAACCCCTGTTCTCGACGCACGAGGCGGTATAGGTTTGCGACGCCGCAAGCGGCGCCGGATTTCAAAACCCGAAACTCAGATCACGAGAGCCGTCCGTATCAGGCGGGTCTCCAAGGACCGGAATCGGATAGTGCACGCCTTTCGCCCGCTGCTTCGCAAATCCCTGTTCAACCTGTTCGCTGCGACCCTCGCATGTGCCGCCTTGCTCGCGCCGCGCGCGGCGAGTGCCGAAGCGCTGCTGCTGATCGAAGCCGACAGCGGCAAGGTGTTGCAGGCGGAGAACGCGACCATCCCGTGGTATCCGGCCTCCGTCACCAAGATCATGACCGCCTATGTGACACTGAAGGCGGTCAAGGACGGCCGGCTCACGCTCGACACGCTGCTCACGGTGTCGCCGACGGCCGCCTCGCAGTCGCCGTCGAAGATGGGGTTCCGTCCGGGAACACAGCTCACCGTCGACAATGCGCTCAAGATGATGATGGTCAAGTCGGCGAACGACATGGCCGTGGTGCTCGCCGAGGGCGTCGGCGGTTCGATCGACGGCTTCTCCGCGATGATGAACGACACCGCGCAGAAGCTCGGCATGACGCAGACCAGCTACGTCAATCCGAACGGCCTGCCCGCCGACGGCCAGATCACCTCCGCGCGCGACCTCGGCATTCTCGCACGCTCGTTCCTGCGCGACCTGCCGGAATACGAATACTTCGTGCACATCCCGGCGATCCGCTTCGGCAAGCGCGTCACCGGCAATTTCAACAAGCTGATCGGCCGCTACCCCGGTGCCGACGGTTTCAAGACCGGATTCATCTGCGCCTCCGGCTACAATCTCGTCGCATCGGCGACGCGCAATGGCCGCCGGCTGATCGCGGTGGTGCTCGGCGCCAACTCCGGCACCGCGCGCGCGGTGAAGGCGGCGCAGCTGCTCGAGCGCGGCTTCAGCCAGGACAATCTCACCTGGCTCCGCCCCTCGCTCGGTACCGTCGACAAGCTGGTACCGGTCGATGCCTCGCCGCCGAACCTGCGCGAGGACATGTGCGGCGGCCATCGCAAGCGGCCCGCCAGCGACGACGACGACGCGCTGATCGCGACCAATGGCGGCACCGCAGGCTCAGCCTCCGCCACCGGCGGCGAAGCCCAGGTCACTTTCTTCACGGCCGGCCTTCAGCCGCCCCTGATGAAGGCCTCCGAATTGATGGCGGCAGCGCCGGCGGCGGCCGAGCCGGTGCTGGTCTATACCGGCCCGACCCGCACCGGCACGGCCCTGATCGCCGCGGTCGCAGCCGATGCCGACCAGCAGGCCACGCCAAAGGCGCGTGGCAAGAAGTCGCGCGTGGCGAAGAAGCCGGACGCGGCCGACAAGCCGAAAGACGCCGGCACCAAGACTGCAGCGGCGAAGCAGGACGCCAAGAGCGATGTGAAGCCTGGTGCCAAAGCGGCCGCGGCCAAGCCGGCCGGAACTAAGCACGCCGCGGCCAAGCCGGACGCAGCCGCGAAGCCTGCCGCAAGCGCCGATCAACCGGCCAAGCCGGCCAAGCCCAAGGCCGCGACCAAGCCAGCCGCCAAGCCGGCCAATAACAGTTAACGGCCCCTCGGAATTAAACCGCAGCCCGCACTTCGCACTTGCGGCAATGCGGTTTGCGACAATTCCAGTAGCCACTCCCTGACCTTTGTCCTAAGCCTCGACCGCTTGCCAGCCGTTCCGGCAGGCTCGATACTGCCGGCAATGAGGCAAGCCCGAGACACAACGGGCTCTGGTAACTGAGGGGAGTTTTCCATGGAGCGCATCTGGCTCAAGCAATATCCGCCCGGCGTGCCCGCTGATATCGAGCCGACGCAATACGCATCGCTGGTCGACCTGCTGGAGGAGAGCTTTACCAAGTTCGCCGACCGCAAGGCGTTCATCTGCATGGACAAGTCGATCAGCTATCGCGACCTCGACCAGATGTCGCTGGCGCTCGCATCCTACCTGCAAGGGCGCGGCCTCCAGCGCGGCGCGCGCGTCGCAATCATGATGCCGAACGTGCTGCAATATCCGGTTGCGACCGCAGCCGTGCTGCGCGCCGGTTTCGCGGTGGTCAACGTCAACCCGCTCTACACCCCGCGCGAGCTTGAGCATCAGCTCAAGGATTCCGGCGCGGAAGCCATCATCGTGCTGGAGAATTTTGCCCACACCGTCGAGCAGGTGATTGCCAAGACGCCGGTGAAGCATGTCATCGTCGGCAGCATGGGCGATTTGCTCGGCTTCAAGGGCGTGATCGTCAATCTCGTCGTCCGCCGCGTCAAGAAGATGGTGCCGGCCTGGACGCTGCCGGGCGCGGTGTCCTTCAACGATGCGATCTCGGCCGGTCGCTCCCTGGCATTCAACAAGCCAAAACTGTCGCCGGGCGACGTCGCCTTCCTGCAATATACCGGCGGCACCACCGGCGTCTCCAAGGGCGCCACCCTGCTCCACCGCAACATCGTCGCCAACGTCCTGCAGAACGATGCGTGGCTCCAGCCGGCGCTCGCGACGCCTCCGCATGTCGAGCAGCTGATGATCGTCTGCGCGCTCCCGCTCTATCACATCTTCGCACTGACGGCCTGCTACCTGCTCGCGGTGCGCGCCGGCGGCTGCAATCTCCTGATCCCCAATCCGCGCGACATTGCCGGTTTCGTCAAGGAGCTGGCGAAGTATCAGGTCAACAGCTTCCCGGCCGTCAACACGCTCTACAACGGGCTGATGCACCATCCTGATTTCAAGAAGCTCGACTTCTCCAAGCTCAAGATCTCGAACGGCGGCGGCATGGCCGTGCAGCGCCCCGTGGCCGAGCAGTGGAAGGCCGTGACCGGCTGCTTCATCGCCGAAGGCTACGGGCTGTCGGAGACCTCCCCGACCCTGACCTGCAATCCCGCGACCACGAACGATTTCTCCGGCTCGATCGGCATTCCCGTGCCCTCGACTTACATCTCGATCCGCGACGACGACGGCAACGAAGTCCCGCCCGGCCAGCCCGGCGAGATCTGCGCCAAGGGTCCGCAGGTGATGTCGGGCTACTGGAACAGGCCGGAAGAGACCGCCAAGGTGATGACCGCGGACGGTTATTTCCGCACCGGCGATATCGGCGTGATGGACGAGAAGGGCTACACCAAGATCGTCGACCGCAAGAAGGACATGATCCTGGTCTCGGGCTTCAACGTCTATCCGAACGAGATCGAGGAAGTGATCGCGAGCCATCCAGGCGTGCTCGAATGCGCCGTGATCGGCGTTCCCGACAGCGGGTCCGGCGAGGCGGTGAAGGCGTTCGTGGTGAAGAAGGACCCGAATGTCACGGCGGAGGACGTCATCAAGTTCTGCCGCGAGCAACTCACCGGCTACAAGGTGCCCAAGCAGATCGAATTCCGCACAGATCTGCCCAAGACCAATGTCGGCAAGATCCTGCGCCGCGAGCTGCGCGACGAGAAGAAGGCGCAGGCGGCGTAAAGGTCGCCTCTGCGGTTCATGACTGACATCGGCGACATCACGCCATCAGGCATTCTCGCCTTCTGGCGCGAGGCCGGCCGCGAACGCTGGTACAAGCGCGACGACGGGTTCGACAGTGAGGTCCGCCGCCGCTTTCTTCCGCTCTGGGAGAAGGCCGTTGCCGGCGAGCTGGCCTCATGGGAGGCCAGCGACGACGGGGCGCTCGCGCTCGTCATCGTGCTCGACCAGTTTCCCCGCAACATGTTTCGCGGCACACGCGAAGCCTTTGCCAGCGACGCGCTGGCGCGCGACGTCGCCCGCCGCGCCATCGCGCGGGGTGTCGACAAGAGGATCGACCCGATCCTGCTCGAATTCCTCTACATGCCCTTCATGCATTCCGAGCACCTGCCCGACCAGTTGCATTGCGTTGCCCTGTTTCAGAGCACCGACAATACGGAAAACCTGAAATACGCCCGGGAGCATGCCGGCATCATCGAGCGGTTCGGCCGCTTTCCTCACCGCAACCGCCTGCTCGGCCGCGACAGCACTGCGGACGAGCAGGCTTTCCTCGACAATGGCGGCTTTTCGGGCTGATGACATCACGGTGAGGGGTGACCGCCCTCGCCGCTTTCCCCGCCGGCAATATTGTGCAGTGCCGCCGCACGGTCTAAAAAGCCCTACCGATTTTCAGGGAGACTGACGATGGCGATCCAGACTGGCGACAAGCTGCCCGAGGCAAAATTCCGCGTGATGACGGCGGAAGGCCCGCAGGTGAAGACCACCGACGATATCTTCAAGGGCAAGAAAGTGGCGCTGTTCGCGGTGCCCGGCGCCTACACCGGCACCTGCCACAAGATGCATCTGCCGAGCATCTTCCTCAACGCCTACGCCATGAAGGACAAGGGCGTCGACACCATCGCGATCGTCTCCGTCAACGACGCCTTCGTCATGAACGCCTGGAAGCGCGACACCGACCAGCGCGACGAGGCGATCTTCCTCGCCGACGGCAACGCCGACTTCGCCAAGGCTATCGGCATGGAGCTCGACGCCTCCGGCAACGGCCTCGGCATCCGCTCCAAGCGCTATTCGATGCTGGTCGAGGACGGCGTGGTCAAGAAGCTGAACCTCGAAGCGATGCCCGGCAAGGTCGAAGTCTCCGGCGGCGATACGCTGCTCGGACAGCTGTAAGCTTTAGGCGCCGGCTCCTTCCAAGCGGGAAGTACCGTAGGGTGGGCAAAAGGCGCGTCAGCGCCGTGCCCACCATCTTTACTTGATTGAGAAGAAACCGTGGGCACGCTTCGCTTTGCCCACCCTGCGAAACCGGGCGACGCCGACAGCGCGTCGCCTACTCCGCCACCCGCTGCTGCGTCCTCGCCTTGACGATCCCATCCCGCGCCAGCTGATCGGCGCGCTCGTTTTCCGGATGGCCGGCGTGGCCCTTGACCCAGTGCCAGCGGACCTCATGCGCCTTCAGCGCCGCATCCAGCCGCTGCCACAGCTCGACATTCTTCACCGGCTTCTTGTCGGCGGTGCGCCAGCCGTTGCGCTTCCAGCCGTGGATCCAGCCGGTGATGCCCTGCCGGACATACTGGCTGTCGGTATAGAGATCGACCGTGCACGGCTTCTTCAGCGCTTCGAGCGCGGAGATCGCCGCCATCAATTCCATCTGGTTGTTGGTGGTGTGGCGCTCGCCACCGTTCAGCTCTTTTTCCTTGTCACCGAACTTCAGGATCGCGCCCCAGCCGCCGGGCCCCGGATTCCCCGAGCAGGCGCCGTCGGTATAGATCGTGACGTTGGGAAGCTCGCTCACGCGACCAATCCTGACGGCATCAGCCCGTAGTCGCGCACGCTCGTCACGCTCTGGTGGAAGCGCAGCTTGCGGACATATTCCAGGGGATCCTTCGGCTTGACCAGCGCGCCCTCGGGCACGTTGAGCCAGTCGACCAGCCGCGTCAGCAGGAAGCGGATCGCGGCGCCGCGCGCCAGCAGCGGCAGCGCGGCCTCCTCGGCTTCGGAGAGCTTGCGCACGCGGCCATAGGTATTGAGGAAGGCACGCGCCTTGGTGACGTTGAAGGAATGATCCGGCTCGAAGCACCAGGCGTTGAGGCAGATCGCGACGTCATAGGCCAGCATGTCGTCGCAGGCGAAGGTGAAGTCGATGATGCCGGAGAGCTTGTCGCCGAGGAAAAAGACATTGTCGTTGAAGAGGTCGGCGTGGATCACGCCTTCGGGCAGGCTGGTCGGCCAGACGCCGCCGGAGAGATAGTCGAGCTCGGCCGCGAGAAACGCACGCAGGCCCGGCTGCACCTCGTCGGCGCGGTTTGCGGCCGCATCGAACAGCGGCCGCCAGCCCGCAACCGAGAGCGCGTTGGCACGCTTGATCGCAAAATTGGCGCCCGCCAGATGCATCCTGGCCAGCCCCTCGCCGACGCCGGCGCAATGGGCCACGTTCGGCTTGCGCGGCCAGACGCCTTCGAGAAATGTGATGATCGCGGCGGGACGTCCCGACAGCTCGCGCAGCGCCTCACCGTCCCGGGCCTTCACCGGCAGCGGGCAATTGACGCCGTGCTCGGCCAGATGCGTCATCAATGCGAGGAAGAACGGCAGATCGTTCTTCGCCACGCGCTTCTCATAGAGCGTGAGGATGAACGATCCTTGGCTGGTATGCAGCAGGAAGTTGGTGTTTTCGACGCCCTCGGCGATGCCCTTGTAGGAGAGCAATTCGCCGAGATCGTATTGCCTCAGGAAATCCGCAAGCTCGTCGGCGGCAACGTCGGTGTAGACCGCCATACAAGTCTACTCGGCGGCGGCTTCGGGGCGCACCTGGCGCGGCAGCGGGAAGAACTCGTTCTCTTCCGCGGCCGAGACCGTTTCCACATGCAGCGTGAAGCGTTCGGCGAAGGCGTCCATGATCTCCTCGACGATCACTTCCGGCGCAGAGGCGCCCGCGGTGATGCCGAGGCTGGTGATGTTTTCGAAACGCTTCCAGTCGAGGTCGGCGGCGCGCTGCGCCAGCACCGCGATCTTGCAGCCTTCGCGCTCGGCGACTTCACGCAGGCGCTGCGAGTTCGACGAATTGGGCGCACCGACAACGATGAGCGCGTCCACCACCGGCGCCACCTTCTTCACCGCGAGCTGGCGGTTGGTGGTGGCGTAGCAGATGTCTTCCTTGTGCGGCCCGTTGATGTTCGGGAAGCGCTCCTTGAGCAGCGCCACGATCTCCGCGGTGTCGTCGATCGACAGCGTGGTCTGGGTCACGAAGGCGAGGTTGTTCGGGTCCTTCGGGGTGATGGTCTTGGCGTCCTCGGCGGTCTCGATCAGGGTCACGGCGCCAACCGGAAGCTGACCGAGCGTGCCGACCACCTCGGGGTGATGGGAGTGGCCGATCAGAAAGATCTCGCGGCCGCGCTTGAAGTGAATGGCGGCCTCGCGGTGCACCTTGGTCACCAGCGGGCAGGTCGCATCCAGCGAGAACAGATTGCGGGACGTCGCGTCGGCCGGAACCGATTTCGGCACGCCATGGGCCGAGAACACCACCGGCGCGGTGGTGTTTTCCGGGATTTCCGCGAGCTCCTCGACGAAGATCGCGCCCTTCTTCTTCAACCCGTCGACGACGTATTTGTTGTGCACAATCTCGTGGCGAACATAGACGGGGGCGCCATACTTATCGAGCGCCCGTTCCACGGTGTCGATCGCCCGGACCACCCCGGCACAGAAGCCGCGGGGAGAACAAAGCACGATCTTGAGGTCTGGTTTGGCTGACATTGAGCGATCTCGGGACCGAATCACCCGTTTCGCCTTCTGGCGGGGGCGGTCGATGGATGGAAAGGGCTTAAAACGGTCTGCTTGGACTTTACAGGCACTTCAAAGGGAATTGGGCCCCCTTTCGGGCGCTGTCAAGGCACTATCTATAGCAGAACCATTGCGTGGCTACCCCCTCCGGGCTTATATAGCGCCAATTCCCTGTCATCGCTGATGACTACCGGTTTCGCCTCCTGAGGGGTGGGCGAAGCACAAAGGAGATTTGCCATGAGCAACGCACCTCTGATGCCCAAGGCGACCGCCGTCTGGCTGCTCGACAACACCGCGCTGACCTTCGACCAGGTCGCCGATTTCACCAAGATGCATCCCCTCGAGGTGCGTGCGATCGCCGATGGCGACGCCGCCCAGGGCATCAAGGGCATGGATCCCCTCTCCAACGGCCAGCTGACCCGCGAGGAGATCGAGAAGGGCGAGAAGAACCCGGACTATCGCCTCCGCCTCCAGGAGAGCAAGGTGGTGCTGCCGCCGCAGCCCAAGCGCAAGGGCCCGCGCTATACCCCGGTCTCGCGCCGCCACGAGCGTCCGAGTGCCATCCTCTGGCTGCTGCGCAGCCATCCCGAGCTCAAGGACGCCCAGGTCATGCGCCTGGTCGGCACCACCAAGAGCACGATCGCCAGCGTCCGCGACCGCACGCACTGGAACACCTCGCAGCTGACCCCGATCGATCCTGTCACCCTCGGTCTCTGCTCGCAGATCGAGCTCGATTTCGAAGTGGCGCGCGCGGCCAAAGAAAAGCCGATCGACGCAGCCTATGGCGGCGCCACCCTGCTGCCGGCCTCCGAGACCACCAAGAAGGACGAGTACGAACCGGCCGAGCGCTCCAGCGACGACCTCAACGTCGACGCCGTGTTCGCCAAGCTCAAGACGCTCGGCGGCAAGAAGCAGGACGAAGACGAGGAGTAAGGCTCCGCTCTTCATTCGTCATCGCATGCAAACGCGGCGGGCCAACCCGCCGCGTTTTTGTTTGTGTCAGAACTTGTACGTCACGCCGCCGCCGACCAGCCACGGATCGATATGGGCGGTGCCGGTGACCGGCAGGCCCGAGACGGTCGCGCTGTAATCCGGCCGCAGCCAGAGCTTCTTGACGTCGACGTTGAGACCCCAGTGCCGGTCGAGCATGTAGTCGAAGCCGAACTGCACGGCGCCGCCCCAGGCGTTGCTGACATGCAGGCTGGTGGTGGTAGCGACGATCGCGGGCGGGCCGACAATGGCAGCCGGCGAATTCGCAGCCGAATTGTTGAAGAAGACCGTGTAGTTCACGCCGGCGCCGACATAGGGCTTGAACGCGCCGAAATTGTCGAAGTGATATTGTAGCGTCAGCGTCGGCGGCAGCAGCGTGGTCTTGCCGATCGGCAAATTCGCGAGCGAACCGGTGCCGCTGATCGAATGCCTGGTCACGCCGAGGATCAATTCGGCCGCGATGTTCTTCGTGAAGAAGTAGCTGATGTCGAGCTCGGGCACGACCTGATCGCTGATCGACAGGCCGGAATTCGGCGATGACAGCGAGGGCACGCCCGCGACATTGACGGTGGAGCCGCCGGCATCGGGCAACACGCCGAGCACGCGCAGGCGCACCATCCAGGGATTGAACGCCTCGACCGGCGGCGGCGCCTTCTTGTAGACCGGCAGGTCCGCGGCCAGCGCCGGGGCAAATGCCCCCGCGAGCAGCGCGCCGACCGTTGCAAGCCGCGCCAGGTTTCTTGTCGTTCTCTGCATTTCAATCCCCTTCAGCCATCTCTCGCGCATCGTTGCGCGACATCAGCGTCAGAGCAGAAAGGGGATGGTGAAGGATTTGACGTCGATCAAATCAAGCGAAACACGGCCCGGTTTGTGTCGCGGCGTTGCAGATGTGTCACGACCGACGCGAGCGAACGACGCAGGATAATACCGCGCCCGATATCACGGCCGGTCTGGATGGTTCAGCATGTACTCGCCGAGATCGCGCTGGCGACGGTCGGCGCGCGCGGTGGCGGCATTGCGCTGGACGTCGCGGTCCTTGCGGCAGGCCACGTATTCGGGAGAGCCAGACGCATAGCCGCGGCTCTGACACACGGCGTCGTCATCGTCACCGCCCATCGCCACCGGCGTCTGGTAGCGCGCGGAGCAGGCGGAGAGAGCGATGGCGAGGGCTACAGCTGCAAGCAGGCGCGGCACGGTGGCGAGTGGCATACGAGGTCCCCTTCTGGCCGGCCCTGTTTAACGCGGAATGAGGAGATTGTAAGTCCCTGGGGGCCGTTCCCGCGCTCACTGTCATTCCCCGCGAAAGTGGGGAATCCAGTACTCCGCGGGGGTCGCCGGTTCACTCGATGTCCGCCGCGGCGTACTGGATCGCCCGGTCAAAGCCGGGCGATGACACCGGAGTTGGTGAAGCGGCCTCACACCCGCCCCTTCAAAGCCTCCCCGATCTCGTCCAGCACCTTGGGATCCTCGATCGTTGCCGGCATGGCCCAGGATTCGCCATCCGCGATCTTCTTGATGGTGCCGCGCAAGATCTTGCCGGAGCGCGTCTTGGGCAGGCGGCCGACGGTGATGGCGAGCTTGAAGGCGGCGACGGGGCCGAGCTTGTCGCGCACCAGCGCGATGATCTCCTTCTCGATCTCGGCGGGCGGCCGCTTCACGCCAGCCTTGAGCACCAGGAAGCCGCAGGGCACCTCGCCCTTGATCGCATCCTTGACGCCGAGTACGGCGCATTCGGCGACATCAGGATGCGAAGCCAGGATCTCCTCCATGCCACCGGTGGAGAGCCTGTGGCCGGCGACATTGATGATGTCGTCGGTGCGGCCCATGACGAAGACGTAGCCGTCCTCGTCCTTGTAGCCGGCGTCCGAGGTTTTGTAATAGCCGGGGAATTCGGTGAGATAGGCCTCCTTGAATCGTTCGTCCTGATTCCACAGCGTCGGCAGGCAGCCCGGGGGCATCGGCAGTTTTATCACGATCGATCCCATGGTGTTGGGACCGACCGGCTTTGCCGCCTCGTCCACCACGTCGACCTGATAGCCCGGCATCGGCACCGTCGGCGAGCCGTGCTTCACCGGCAGCATGCCGAGGCCGACCGGATTGCCGGCGATGCACCAGCCGGTCTCGGTCTGCCACCAATGGTCGATGACAGGCACCTTCAACTGCTGCTCCGCCCATTCCACCGTCGGCGGATCGGCGCGCTCGCCGGCCAGGAACAGCGTGCGGAATTTCGACAGGTCGTATTGCCGGATGAATTTGCCGTCCGGATCCTCTTTCCGGATCGCGCGGAACGCGGTCGGCGCGGTGAACAGTGCCACCGCCTTGTGCTCGCTGATGACGCGCCAGAACGCGCCGGCATCGGGCGTACCGACCGGCTTGCCCTCATACATGATTGAGGTCGCGCCCTGCAGCAGCGGGCCATAGATGATGTAGCTGTGGCCGACCACCCAGCCGATGTCGGAGCCGCACCACCAGACCTCGCCCGGCTTGATCCCATAGAGGTTGAACATCGACCATTTCAGCGCGACCAGATGGCCGCCATTGTCGCGCACGACGCCCTTGGGGATGCCCGTGGTGCCCGACGTATAGAGGATGTAGAGCGGGTCGGTGGCGGCGACCGGCACGCAAGGCGCCTTCTTGCCGTCGTTCATCGCCTTGCGGCGCAGGCTGGCCCAATCGTAATCGCGGCCCGGCGTGAGGTTACAGATGAGCTGCGGTCGTTGCAGCACGATGCAGGCCTTCGGCTTGCTGCCGGCAAGCCTGATCGCCTCGTCGAGCAGCGGCTTGTACTGCACGATGCGGCCGGGCTCGATGCCGCAGCTCGCCGACAGGATCAGCTTCGGCTGCGCATCGTCGATGCGGGTGGCAAGCTCCTTCGCGGCAAAGCCGCCGAACACGACGGAATGCACGGCGCCGATGCGCGCGCAGGCGAGCATCGCAACCACCGCCTCCGGCACCATCGGCATGTAGAGGATGACGCGGTCACCCTTGGCGACGCCGAAATCCCGCATGATGGCGGCCAGCGCCTGCACCTCGGCGAGGAGCGCGGCATAGGTGAATTTGGTGACGCTGTTGGTCAGCGGCGAGTCGTGGATCAGCGCGACCTGGTCGGCGCGGCCGCGTTCGACGTGGCGGTCGAGCGCGTTGTAGCAGGTGTTGACGACGCCGCCCGTGAACCAGCGCCCGTAAACACCCTGCGAGGCGTCGAAGATCGTCTTTGGCGGCTCGATCCAGTCGATCTCCGTGGCCGCCTCGGCCCAGAAGCCCTGAGGATCGGCCAGCGAGCGCGCATGGATCTCGTGATAGAGACTCTTCCCCTGGATATTCATTCCGGCGCTCCCGTTCCCTTTATTCACCTGGCCTTGACCTGACCGACAGGAGATGCGTCCCGCCATGACAGGGATCAAGGACCGGCCTTGTTTGGGGGCTATTTTCCCGGGAACGGGCCGCGGTTCAAGCTGAAAAGGGTGGGCCTTTTGGAGGAGGACGCTGCTGCTGCGGCATCGGCGGTAGGCTCCCTCTCCCGCAAGCGGCAGAGGTAACCGAGCCAGCCGCAGGTTTTGGCTTCGGCGGCGCCTCAGCTCTCCATCGCGTTCAGCTTCTGCAATCGCTCCTGCATGATCTTCTTCAGATCGTAGCCCGGACGGCGGAAGCTGGCATCGCGCGTCGCGAGGAAATCGCGCTGGGTCTTGCGGAGGTCGCCAGCCGATCGCTTGCCGGCCGATTTCAGCATACGCTCGTAAGTCTCCGCGATCTGGCGATCGAGCACGCCGAGCTGCGGATCGGCGCAGATCACCTTCTCGACCTCGCGCTTCGCCGTCGCGCAATCGAACGACGGACCGTTGCCGGAATTCGCCGCCAGCGGCCGCGGCGGCTCGGCGCCGAATTTCGCGATCTCCGCGATCATGGTGCGACGGCCGGCGGCGGCGTTGTCGTTGCCGGGATCGAGCTTCAGCGCGGTCTCATAGTCGGCCAGCGCCTTCCTGCGCTCGCCCATCTTCTTGTAGAGCACGGCGCGATTGTTGTAGGTCTGCGCGAAATTCGGATCGAGCTTCAGCGCGGATTCGTAATCACCCAGCGCCGCACCAAGCTCGCCCTTGAGCTGATAGGAATCGCCGCGGTTGGTGAAGAAGTTCGGCTTCGGCGCCAGCCGCAAGGCCTGGTCGTAATCGGCGATCGCCTCGTCGTACTTGCCCATTGCCGCCAGCGACAGGCCGCGATTGTCGTAATATTCCGGCACTTTCGGATCGAGCCTGATCGCCTCGCCGTCGTCGGCGACCGACTTGTCGAGCTGGCCGAGCTTCTTGTAGGCGGCGCCGCGGTTGGTGTAGCTGCGCGCCCGGTTCGGATCGAGCCGCAGCGCCTCGCTGAGATCGCGGATCGCCTTCTCGTTGTCGCCGCCGAGATAATAGGTCGCGCCGCGATCGGACCAGGCCTGCGCATAGTCCGGTTTCAGCTTGATCGCCCGGTCGTAATCGGCCAGTGCGCGCTCGAGCCGGCGCTGGTTGGTGTAGACGACGCCGCGCAGCTCATAGGCCTCCGCATCCTCAGCATCGAGCTCGATCGCCTTGCTGAGATCGGCCGCCGCGCGGCCGAGATCGCCGCCAGCCTCGCGCAGCAAATCGCCGCGCAGGCGCCAGGCTTTTGCGTTCTTGCCGTCGAGCGTGATGGCGCGGTCGATATCCCGCAGCGCCTGGGTCAGGCCACCCGAAATCCGCGCACTGGCATCGGCACGGACCAGCAGAGCCGCGGCGCGGTCGGAAGATGGATTCGCGGTCTGGTCGACAATGGCGCTGCATGCCGTGATCAGCTCGGCGGGAGCGGCCTTGCTCCCGGATACGCAATCGACGGCGGCCGAGGCTGGAGCGGCGATGATCAGGCTCATCGCAGCGCTGAGCAGGACGGCGCGAAATGGGATTTTCGCAAACGGGAACATTTGCGCGGAAGGATGCGTGCCGCACATCAGGAAGGCTCCGTGACATCAGGTTTTCACCATTGTCGCGGCGGGGAACGGATGGGTTCAAATCGAGGCTGGTTGGGGACGCACCAGCGCATCATTCCCTCGCCCCCAGCCTGTCCGCCGAAGCCTTAGCGAAGGCGGGGGCAGGGGAGGCGAAGACCGCGTCAATAGCCGTCCACGCCGTTCAGCCGTTGCAGCCGCTCCTGCATGGCCTTCTTCAGATCGTAGCCGGTATGACCAAACCCGGCATTCCGGCGCGCAATGAACTCATCCTGCTCGCGCTGAAGATTCCTGGCTTCCGCGGGATTGCGGGCTTCCCGGATCACGCGCGCATTGGCCGCAAAAACCTCCCGGTCGAGATCGGCGAGCTCGCGATTGCCGCAGATCGCCTTCTCCACGGCACGCGCCGCGCCTTTGCAATTGAAGCTGGGCTTGCCGGCGACCGCCATTTGCGCGCCGATCCGTTCCAGCTCGCGCGCCATCGCCTTGTGATTGGCCTTGGCCTTCTCGTGGTTCGGATCGATCTTCAGCGCGGCACCGAAATCCTGCACCGCCTTCGGCTTGTCGCCCTTCTTCAGCCACAGCTCGCCGCGGGCGTTGAAGAGGTCGGCGAGGGTCGGATCGAGCAGGAGAGCCCGGCTGTCGTCGGCGATCGCGCGGTCGACCTGGTCATGCCGCGCATAGAGCGCGCCACGCGCGACCAGCGCCTTGATCAGGTCGGCCTTCGCCGTCTTCTCATTGTCGATCACGGCGGCGCAGGCCGGGCTCGCCCTGTCCATGTCGTCGGCGGCGGCCGCC
>NZ_AKIY01000224.1 GCF_000282615.1 Bradyrhizobium sp. YR681
TCCACATCGTCATTGCGAGCGCAGCGAAGCAATCCAGAGTCTTTCCGCGGAGGGATTCTGGATTGCTTCGCTGCGCTCGCAATGACGGAGTGTGAGGCTACACCGTCGGCTGTGCCGGCTACGACCTCGCCGTCCACATTTTGCCCCACCGCGCCGACACGCTCGCGACCCATGAGGTCTCCTCGCGCACCAGGCGGAAGCCGAGATTGGCGGGTGGGGTGCCCTGCGCGCAGCCACCGGCGCGGGCGTCGCGGATGAAGTCGGTGACATAGGCGCGATGCGCGCCTTCGGCGATGCGCACGCCGCAATTCACGGTTGGTTTGCCGGCCGCGGTCTCGTCGATCCGCGAGCGCGTAAAGCAGGTCGAGGTCCACTCCCAGACATTGCCGGCGATGTCCGCGATGCCGTGCTCGTTCAGACCGAACTTGCCGAACGGATAGGCCGTGGTGTCGGAGAGGTCGCGCTCGGATTCGCGTTCATAGCGGCTGAGCCAGCGCTTCGAGGGGTCGTCCGCGTCCACCGGCGCGCCGTCGTCCTTGAACCTGGAGCCCGCCGCGAAGGCCCATTCGGCGTCGCTCGGCAGGCGGTAACGGTGACCGGTCTTGCGCGACAGCCAGGACGCATAGGCTTCGGCATCGTGCCAGTTCACCTGCACGGCGGGACGGTCGAACGCGAACGCGACGCCGCGGTCGAGCGCGCGGCAGCCGCCATCCTGCACGCAAAGCTGATAGTCGGCGGAGGAGACCTGCTCGCGCATGATGTGAAGCGGCTTCGTGAATTGCATCGCGCGCAGCGGCGCGTCCGCCTGCCGTCCGGCACGGATGAAATCGCCGGCCTCGCGATAGGAGAGGTGGCCCGGCGCGACCCTGACGATGGCCGGCTCCATAGCCGTGCCGTGTACGGCCACGTCAGAGACCAGCGGCGCGACGGCGATCGGTCCTGCGAGCCCCGCGGCGCAAGCCAGCGCCAGTTTCAGCTTGAATGCGATCAGCATGGTCGTCCCCCGAACGAAGAAGGGCCGGTGATGACCGGCCCTTCGTCGCGTCTAGTTGGTGTTAGAGGGCGGTATCTCCGCAGGCGCCTTCACTTGGGTCATCAGATCGTCGTTCCACTTGCCCTCGACCTTGAAGTGCGCGGTGGCGCCGAGGTCGGCGGCCTCGATCAGATTATGCGTGACATAGGCGTAGATGCCCGGCTGCATGAACTTGTACAGCGCCGCTCCCGCCGAGCCGCCGCGGATGAACCACGTCTCCAGCCCAACCTCGGGTGCATTGCCGAATTTGCCGGTCTCCCAGACATAGTCGCCGTGGCCGCCGATCAGGTGCGGGCGGCTGTCGCGGTTGGCCTGCGAGTGCACGATCAGCACGTTCTCGCCGACATTGGCGGTCAGCGCGTTCTTGCCGGTGAGCGCGCCGGCCTTGCCGTTGAACACGACATGGGAGGGGATCAGCTTCTTCATCACCTCTTCGGTGTCGGTGAAGGCTTCGCCCGGCGAGTCGTAGGACTTGAAATTGCCCTTCTCGTCGCGCGGCACGTACATGTCCTGCTCGCCGACATAGTAGACCTTGTCGTATTTCAGGGCATGGTCCTTGCCGTCGTTCAGTCCGTCGCGCGGCAGCACCATCACGGCACCGTTCATGCCGGAGACGACGTGCCAGGGGATCATCGGGCCGCCCGGCGCGCAGTGATAGACGAATACGCCGGTCTTGGTCGCCTTCCAGCGCAGCACGACCTGCTCGCCGGGATTGATCAGGGTGAGCGCACCGCCACCGAGCGCGCCAGTCGCGGAGTGGAAGTCGATATTGTGCGGCATGGTGTTGGTCGCGGGATTGACCAGCGTCGTTTCGACGTAGTCACCCTCATGCACGACCATCAGCGGACCCGGCATCGAGCCGTTGAAGGTCATCGCCTGGAAGGTGGTGCCCTTCTCGTCGATGACGACCTTCTTCTCCTCGATCGTGAGCTTGAACTCCACGATCTTGGGGCCCTGCCGGGTCGCCTGTTCATGCGCATGCACGAACGGCGGAGCGACCAGCTCGACCTTTTGACGCGGCAGTTTGAGATCCTCGGCGGCGAAAGCGGGGGTCGCCAGCATCAGGGCGGTCGCGGCGGCGCTGATCAATGCGGCTCTGCGGGTGAACATCGGAAGCATCCTTCGTCTGAAATGATTTTGATGACGGATGCAGTGTGCGCCTGTTGCGGCAAGAGTGTTTGCGCTGCGACAAGCTTTCGCCGGATTCGCTAGAGCAGCTGGATCGCCATCCAGACCGTGCCCCAGAGCGCGAGCGTCAGAGCGGCAAGGACGGCAGCGGTAATCGCCAGAGCACGGACGGTAAGGCTGAGGCCGGTTGTGGGCGCGGCAGGGCCGGGACGAAAATCGTCGTAGCGCGGGATATGGCCGCGAATACCGGTGAGCCAGAGAACGAGATCGAGCGCAAACGACGCCATGGCCTATCTCCCTGAGGGCAGTGGTTAAACGTCACCATGGCCCCGATCCGGCGCTCGAACTTTGAGCGAGCGCAAGGTCGTTGGTCCGAAAGCGGGTAAGTTGAAGATTATCCGGGACTTGCCGCGATCATTCGCGGTCGTGATTTACGAATGGGTAAGACATGCGACTTGATCTCGCAGCGAACTACGGCGAGGAGCGTCTGCCGCGCTACACGAGCTATCCGACCGCGCCGCACTTCTCGCCGTCAATCGGCGCCGACACCTACGCCCGGTGGCTGGCCGAGCTTCCTTCGGCGGCCAGCGCGTCACTTTATCTGCATGTGCCGTTCTGCCGCGAGATGTGCTGGTACTGCGGCTGTCACACCCAGATCGCCCGCCGCGACGAGCTGATTGCGGCCTATCAGCGGACGCTGCTCCGCGAAATCGGGGAGGTCGCCAAGACCATCGGCCGCCGCATCAAGGTCGAGCACATTCATTTCGGCGGCGGCACGCCGACGATCATGGCGCCGGAGGCCTTTGCCGAACTGATGGCGGCGATGCGCCATTCGTTCTTTGTGCTGCCTTCGGCCGAGATCGCGGTCGAGATCGACCCGCGCACGCTGACATCGGAGATGGTGGAGGCCATGCGGCTCTCCGGCGTCAACCGCGCCAGCCTCGGGGTGCAGAGTTTCGATCCCATCGTGCAGCGCGCGATCAACCGCATGCAGAGTTATGAGCAGACGGCATCCGTCGTCGACATGCTCCGGCACGCAGGCATTGCGGGGATCAATTTCGACCTGATCTACGGGCTTCCACACCAGACCGTCGCCTCGTGCCTCGATACCGTACGGCGTTCGCTCAAGCTCGCGCCCGACCGCTTCTCGGTGTTCGGCTACGCGCACGTGCCTGCGTTCAAGCGGCACCAGCGCATGATCAATGAAAATCATCTGCCTGACGGCCTCGGGCGTCACGATCAGGCCTGCGCGATCGCCAACGCGCTGAAAGAGGCTGGTTATGTGCAGATCGGACTCGACCATTTCGCGCGGCCCGGCGACGCCATGGCCGTGGCCTTCGAGGACCGGACGCTGCGCCGCAATTTCCAGGGCTACACCACCGACAAGGGCGAGGTCCTGCTCGGCTTTGGCGCGAGCGCAATCGGACACCTGCCGCAGGGCTATGTCCAGAACGAGGTGCAGATCGGCGCCTATGCCGAAAACGTCACGTCCGGACGCCTCGCGACCGCCAAGGGCTATGGGCTCACCGACGATGACCGGCTGCGTGCCGATATCATCGAGCGTATCATGTGCGAGTTCAGTGCCGATCTCGGCGACATCTGCGCGCGCCATGGCGCGGAGGCCGAGGCAATGCTGCAATCGGCGTCGCGGCTGAAGCCGCTGATCTCGGACGGTGTGGTGAGGCTGGACGGCGACCGGATCGCGGTCGCGAACGATTCGCGCTTCCTCGTCCGCAGCGTCGCCGCCGCGTTCGACGCGCATCTGGATCCGGGCAAGCAGTTGCATAGTCGGGCGGTGTAATCTCTCTCCGTCATTCCGGGGCGCGCCCTGGCGCCCGGGAATGACAAGGCAGCTTGTGCTCCAACAAAGAAACCGCCGCCCGTTCCGCTATCGTCGTTTCGGAACGGAGTTGTCCATGCCCTTTCGATCCGACGATCTGGTCGATGACATCATGCGAACGGCGCCGCATACGATCCGCGTGTTTCTCGCCTTCAGGCTGGCCTGTGTCGGCTGTCCGATCGCGACATTTCACACGGTGGAAGACGCCTGTCGCGAGCACGGCATCGACCGCGACAAATTCCTCGCCGCGCTGTGCGACTGCGTGCCGGCGTGAGGCGGGTCGGAGTTCGCGCGGGTCGCGCGCGGGCTCCCGGGTGAGGGCGGGCTTGCGCCGTAAGCGCAGGCGCCCCTCACCCCTATCCTAGGCAGAACCGCCGTCCGCCGTGCGCTCCGCCAGCACGACGATGCCATGCGGGTCGCGCAGGATGATGCGTTGGCGGCCGCTCTCGACGAGGCCCTGGCTCTCCCAGCCGCTGAGGATGCGGCTGACGGTGTGCAGCGTGGTGCCGGTCATCTGCGCGATGTCCTGGCGGCTGATCGGGAAGTCGATCTCGATGCCGTGGTCGAGCTTCTTGCCCGACTGTTTTGCGAGCCGCAGCAGCGCATGGGCGACGCGCTGCTCGACCTGCTGGGTCGACATTTCCAGGATGCGCGTGTGGCTCTCCTGGAGCCGCGCACCGACGGTTTGCAGCGTGTTGGCGGCAATCGCCGGAAACCGATCGATCAGCCGCGGCCAGGCCGAATTCGGCCAGATCAGCACGACGCTGTCGTCGACCGCCAACGCAGTTGCCGGATAGTGCGGCGCGCCGATCGCCATCGCGAGCCCGAAGGTCTCGCCGGGCGCGACATAGCGCACCACGATCTGCTCGCCGGTCGGCGTGGTCTTGGCCGCGCGGACGTGGCCGTGCAGCAGCAGGAAGAAGGATTGCGCGTCGGCGCCCTGCTCGAAAATCGCGGTGTTCCTGGGATAGCGCGCCGAGCGGGCCTCGCGCAGGATCTCCTCGAGGTCATCAGGCCTGACGCCTTCGAACAGCGGCAAATGCGCAACCAGCGATGTGTCGACCTTGGCCATTCCGCCTCCTTCGCGCTCGGGAGTGTGATGGCACCTGCAATCGTCCTGGTGTTTGCGATAGCGCAAAACCGGCCAGTCGCGGCGGCAGTATTTTCAGGCAACGGACTGAATTGACAGGAGTTGCCCCATGGCTGGCGCCCGATCCCGCACCTTTGAGGGCTGGCCGCTGTTCGCGAACAGCTTTCGGCCCTTCTTCCTGCTCGCTGCCATCCAGGCTGGGCTGTCGATCCTGGCCTGGCTGCCGATGTTCTATGGCGAACTGTCGGTGACATCGGCCTTCGCGCCGCGCGACTGGCACGTCCACGAGATGCTCTATGGCTTCCTGCCGGCCGTCATCACCGGGTTCCTGTTCACGGCGATTCCGAACTGGACCGGGCAGCTGCCGATCCAGGGGGCGTCGCTGGGCGCGCTGCTGGTGGTCTGGCTCGCCGGGCGTGCCGCGGTGACCTTGTCCGCCGAACTCGGCTGGACGTTTGCACTTGTGGCCGACGCCGCCTTCCTGGCGCTGGTCGTCGCGGCCGCGACGCGCGAGATCGTCGCAGGCGGCAACTGGCGCAATCTGCCTGTGGTGATCCTGGTGCTCGTTCTGCTCGCCGGCAATGTCGGCTTCCATCTCGAAGCGCATCTTGAAGGCGCGGCCGATGTCAGCATCCGCGTCGGCATCGGGGTGGTGGTGCTCATGATCTCGCTGATCGGCGGACGCATCATTCCGAGCTTCACCCGCAACTGGCTGGTCAAGTTCAATCCCGGCCGCCTGCCGGTGCCGTTCGGCCGCTTTGACGGCATGGTGGTCGGATCGAGCGCGCTGGCGCTGATCGCGTGGATCGTGGCGCCGTTGAACATGATCACCGCCGCAATGACGGCGCTGGTCGGCGCGCTGCATCTGATCCGGCTGGCGCGCTGGGCCGGCGACCGCACCTGGCGCGAACGGCTGCTCCTGGTCCTCCACGTCGGCTATGTCTTCGTGCCGCTGGGCTTCCTCCTGCATGCCCTGGCCGGGTTAGGCGCATTGCCGCCGAGTGCGGGCATTCATGCCTGGATGGCGGGCGCGGCCGGAACCATGACGCTTGCGGTGATGACGCGCGCGAGCCTCGGTCACACCGGACAGGCGCTGACGGCCTCACCGGCGACGCAGGCCATCTATGTCGCGATTGTCGTCGCGGCGCTGGCCCGGATCGCTGCCGTGGCGTGGCCTGTGCATAGCGATGCACTGCTGCACATTGCGGCCTGCGGCTGGGTCCTCGCCTTCGTCGGCTTTGCGATTGCGTTCGGTCCGCTGCTCGCCGGCAGCAACCGGCGCGCACTTGCCATCATGGGCGTGCCCGTCCCGGCACGTTAAAAATTCTTGCTGGCGTAACAAGCGCCGTTATCGATCCGAAACTATCATTCGAGGTGCGCCTGCTGTTGGCCGGCGTGGAAACGCGATTGAGGAATGGATCGAAAATGATCGGCGAAGTCGTTGTGATTGGCGGCCTGAATCTGCGGGATGGCGTCTCGCTCGAGGAATATGGTCGACTGGGCGAGCGCATGTACAATATTGTGAGCGGCCTGCCGGGCTTTCTGTCGGTCAAGTCGTTCAAGGCCGACGACGGTGAGGAACTGACCGTGTTCCGCTTCGCGTCTGAGGCGGCACTCGAAGCCTGGCGCACACATCCGGAGCATATCGAGGCGATGAAACGCGGGCATGCCGAATTCTATGCCAGCGGCCTATTGCAGATTTGCAAGGTCATCCGCGAAGTCGGCCCCTTCGAGCACACATGATTTGAGTGTGAGCTAGGCCGCGGTTGCCGAGGGTACGGCGTCCGGCCTTGCCAACGGACGCACGCCCTTGCGCCATTGCGTGATGGTGCAGCCGAAGCGGCCGCGGAACCAGCGCGCCATCGCGCTCTGGGCGGAGAAGCCGAGCTGCACGGCAATCTCGGCCAGCGGCCGGTCGGGATCGTCGATCAGCTGGGTCACGAGATCGGCGCGCTGCGCGTCGAGGATGGCCGAGAAGCTGGTGCCCGCCTCGGCGAGATGCCGGTGGATGGTACGGCGGGTGCAGGCGAGGTGCTCGGCCACGCGCTCGACCGTGCAGTCGCCGCCGGCGAGCAGGGCCCGCACGACCTCGTCGACCTTGCCCTCCCAGCTTGCCGGCCGGGTCTCGATCGCCTCGATCCGCTTGCGCAGATAGCTCGCGATCAGCGGATGCGCGCTCGGAATCCGGCGCTCCATGTCGTACGGCGACAGCAGGATCGCATCGTCATCGGCGTTGAATGTCACACGGCAGCCGTAGAAGTCGCGGTAGCGTTTGCGATCGAGCGGCGGCGGATAATGCAGATGCACCTCCTGCGGCCGCCAATCGCTGCCGAACAGCGACTGGATGATGCGGTGAATGCTGCCGAGCGCCATGTCGATCGACTGCCGCGGTGCCGTCGGCTGCCGGCCGCGCAGATGCAGCCGGATAGTCACGGTCTGCTTGTCCCTGATGACGTCGAGCTTCATGCCGTCGTGATGAATATGGATGAAACGCGAGAATGCTTCGATCGCCTCGCCGACGGTCGCCTGTTCGCGCACGATCAGGCCGACCGCGCCGAAATTGGTCAGGCCGCCGCGCTCGGCGAGGCGCAGGCCGAAATCTTCGGCACCCGAGCTCTCTGCCGAGAGTTCGAGCAGACGGCGCAGGCCCGTGACGGCAATGGGGGTATCCGGCTTGTCGAGGCAGGCCAGCGGCAGCCTGACCTTGCGCATCATCTGTTTGGGGTCGAGCCCGACCGACCGGGCGACCTCCGGGTAATAGCTCAAGCCTGCGCTGCGAATGAGGTCGGTCATGCCAACCGTTCCTGCCAGCCATTCCCGCAGATGTCCCCAAATGTAAAGTTTCTGTCCCGATCCGTCAAATCCGGGAACGGGGTGGAACATACATAAGTGAAACCGAAGCACTGGCGCGAATGCCGTGCGCACGATGGCGGGGCGCGATGGGGCCCCCGGCCGTCTCGGACCATTTGACCAAGACATTATTGGAACGGGATTATGCCGGGAAACATGCTTTCCAAGGGTGAGGTATTCGTCATCGACACTGACGCCGCCTCCCGCGAACAAATCTCCAACGCGCTCCAGCACAGCGCCTATGACGTGATCTGCTTCGCCGACGGTGCGTCGCTGCTGTCGGAAGCCAGGGCGCGGATGCCGGCCTGCGTGCTGCTGGAGATGCCGCCGGATCGCTCAGGCCTCGACGTGCTGAAGCGGTTGCGCGAAGAGAATTGCATGGCGCCGGTGCTGGTGACGTCGGCGAACGGCAGCATCGCCATGGCCGTCGACGCGATCAAGAGCGGGGCGACCGACTTCATCGAGAAGCCGTTCCGCACCCACGACATCATTGGCCGCATCGATGCCGCCATCGACGAGGTCGCGCAGCCCGGTTCGAGCCGGCAGCGCTGGCTGCCCGGCTGCGAGCCCCTGACCTTGCGCGAAGGCGACGTGCTCGAGCACCTTGCCGCCGGCCTCACCAATAAGGAGATCGCCCGCCGCATGCATCTGAGCGCGCGGACGGTCGAAGGCTACCGTGCCGGTATCCTGAGGAAGGCCGGCGCCAGGAACGTGACAGACCTGCTTCGCCGCGTCTTCGGTCAGGGCTCGCCGACCCAGGCTTAACGGTCTGGCCGGGGGACGACGACACGTTCCGCGGCCTTGGTGCCGCCCCAGCGGCGCCCCACGGAAACCCCAATCGAACCAGTTCCTTCCCTGCCGCGTCCAATCATGTTGGCGAGGCATTTGATCGCGCGTCCGGCTGGCGGCGCCGCGATACGGCAGGAGGGACTTTGATGCGCATCACCGCAAGATGTTTGGCAACGACGAGCCTGGTTCTGGTGACCACGGCGTTCGCACTGCCGTCATGGGCCGCCGATGTGGATGCCACATCGGCCATCGACACCGTTACGGTCTATCCCGATGGCGCCACCGTCACCCGTATCATTGCGGTCGACCTGCCGTCCGGTGACTCGACGCTGATCGCCAGGGACTTCCCGCTTGGTCTCGACACCTCCTCGATCCGGGTGGAAGGTGAGGGTGGAGCAAAGCTCACCATCGGCACGATCGATGCGCGAACGCCGCGTGCGGCGCCGGTCAATCTGCCCGAGCTGGAGAAGCGCATCGAGGCGCTGAACGACCAGCGCGCCGACCTGCAAGGCGCGATCGACTCGGCCAATGCGCGGCGCAAATTTGCGGAGCACTTTGCGGAGGCGTCCCCCGCCGGCATCGGCGACAAGGGCGAAGCACGGCCGATTGCCGAATGGCGCACGGCCTTTGCCGCGGTCGGCGAAGAAATTGCGAGCGCCGATACCGCCGTTCGCGACGCTACGCGCAAGATGCGCGAACTCGATCGGCAGATCGCCCAGCTCGAAGTCGAGCGCAAGGCCAAGCCGCCGAGCAAGCTCGAGGTCCGCATGGACATTGCAGCGGCAAATGCAACGAAGGCCACTTTGCGAGTCTCCTATAATGTGCGCAATGCGCGCTGGTTGCCGCTCTATGACGCCCGGCTCGACACCGGCGCGAAGGATCGCAAGCCGCAGCTCGATCTGGTCCGCCGCGCGGAGGTGACGCAATCGACCGGCGAGGACTGGTCGAATGTCACGCTCGGTGTCTCGACGGTCCGTATCAGTCGCGGTGGCAGCGCGCCGGAGCTGAACTCATTGGTGGCGCAATATCCGCAACCGCCGAGGCCAACGGCGCTCGGTGCGGCTTCCGAATTGGCGCGGCCGGCGGCAGTGATGCGCCAGGTGCAATCGCCCGCCATGGCCAAAGTTGCGGACGCGCTTGAGCGCGTCGACGAGCAGCAGGCCGTAGCCGAGATCGGCGACTTCCAGGCCACCTTCAAGATTCCCGGCCGCGTCAGCCTCGGCGCCGCCGATGGCGCCAAAGCCTTGCGCATCGCGTCGATGACCGTACCTGCCGACCTTGCGGTTCGCGCTGCGCCGGTGATGGACCCGACCGCCTTCCTCGAAGCCAGCTTCAAGCAGACCGACGACACGACATTGCTGCCGGGCAAGGTCGCGATCTATCGCGACGGCGTCTTCGTCGGCCGCGGCAAGCTTTCGGCCTCGGCCAAGGACGACATTGTCCGGCTCGGTTTCGGCGCCGACGACAAGGTTCGAATCGAACGGTCTGTGCTCAAGCGCAACGAAGGTTCGGCCGGCCTGCTCGTGACGACGTCGAAGACCGACGAGCGTTCGTTCAAGACGACGATCCGCAACGGCCACGACTTCCCGATCAAGGTCGCGATCGAGGATCAGCTGCCGGTCAGCGAGAACGAGGACATCGCGGTGGAGATGCTGCCCGCGACCACGCCGCCGACCGCAAGCAACATCCGCGACAGACGCGGCGTGCTGGAATGGTCGTTCGACGCCAAGCCGGGGGAGGTCAAGGATATCAACTTCGCCTGGCGCATCCGCTGGCCGAAGGACAAGAGCATGGTGATCGTGCCGGCGGGGTAGGTTGCCACGAAGGAGATGCGCTCCCTCTCCCTCTTGCGGGAGAGGGTTGGGGTGAGGGCTCTCTCCTCTGGGGGGAGCGTCTTCGTTGGTGAGACACCCTCTCCCGCAAGCGGGGGAGAGAGCGGACCTTCACTGCGGCGCAGGTGGCGCGGCCCGCATCGATTGCGGCAGCACGTAAGGCACGCCGTCGGCCTGATGGACCACGGCGTCGATCTCGAAAATGTCGCGGATGATCTCGCGCGTGACGATGTCCGCGCGCGGGCCGTCGGCGGCGAGCCTGCCGCCGTTCAGCACGATCAGCCGGTCGGCGAAGCGGATCGCGAGGTTGAGGTCGTGCAGGATCGCGATCACCGCGGTGCCGCCGGCTGCGCGGCGTCGCGCCGCTTCGACGAGGTCGATCTGGTGGCGCAAATCGAGGCTCGAGGTCGGCTCGTCCAGCAGCAGCAGGCCCGGTCCGTGCTCGGCCTCGCCGCAGGCGAGCTGCACCAGCACCCGGGCGAAATGGGCGCGCTGCTGCTCGCCGCCGGACAAGGTCGGCAATTGCCGTTCGCGGAAATGCGCTAGGCCGACCTCGTCCAGCGCGGCATCGACCAGTGGGCCCGCTTCGCGCAGGCTGCGCTCGCCCGCGCCCATCAGCACGATCTCCTCGACCGTGAACGGGAAGGTGACGTTGATGTGCTGGGACAGCATGGCGCGGCGCGCGGCAAGCTCGCGCGGCGTGTAGCTGCTGATACCGCGCTGCTTCAGCCGCACCTCGCCCTTGCTCGGGCGGAGGTCGCCGGAGAGCAGCCGCAGCAGCGTCGACTTGCCGGCGCCGTTCGGGCCGATGATGGCGACCATCTCGCCGGCTTCAACGGCCAGGCCGACGCCATCGAGCAGCGTCGCGCGGCCGGCGCGTTTGCCGAGGTCGCGCGCCTCGATCACGGCACTCATAGCGAGGCGAGCCCGCGCTGGCGCAGCAGGATGCCGAGGAAGACAGGCGCGCCGACGGCTGCGGTCAGGATCCCGATCGGCATCTCCGCGGGCGCCACGATGGTGCGCGCTAACGTATCGGCGCCGACCATCAGGATGGCGCCTGATAGCACCGAGGCCGGCAGCAGCAGCCGATGTGTGGGTCCGATGACGAGGCGCAAAAGATGCGGCACGACGATGCCGACGAAGCCGATGACGCCGCTGATCGACACTGCGACCCCGGTCATGGCGGAGACCATGACGATCGAGATCCGCTTGAGACGCTCGACGTCGACGCCGCCGTGAAAGGCGTCGGCCTCGCCGAGCACCAGCAGGTCGAGGCCGCGCGCGATATACGCACAGGCGCCAAGCCCGATGACGAGGATCGGCGCGAGCACGGCGGTCTTGGTCCAGGTCGCGCCGCTCATCGAGCCGAGCAGCCAGAATGTAATGTCGCGGAGCTGGCGATCATCGGCGATGAAGACCAGGAGCCCGATGCCGGCATTGGCGATGGCGGTGATGGCGACACCGGCGAGCAGGAAGACCGCGATCGAGGTTCGCCCGCCACGGCTGGAGATGCCGTAGAGGATCGCGGTCGCCGTCAGCGATCCGGCGAAAGCCGCAAGCGGCAACAGCTCGCTCTGGAGGAAGCGCAGCGTCTCGCCGAAGCGCGAATCGGTGAAGACGATCGCGCTTGCAGCCGCCAGCGCGCCACCGCTGGAGACGCCGACCAGCGCGGGGTCGGCGAGGGGGTTGCGGAACAGACCCTGCATGATTGCGCCGGCGGCGGCGAGAAGTCCGCCGACCATGGCTGTCGCCGCGATGCGGGGAATGCGGATCGACCACAGCACGAGCTGGTCGCGGGCCGTCATGGCATCGGCGGTGCCGGCAATGCCCAGCGCGGCAGGAAGTCGGGACAACGGAATGCCGGCTGCGCCGACCGTCAATGCGACGATTGCAGTAGCCGCGAGCGCCGCAAGGAGCACCGGAATTGCAATCGACGCAAACCGCCGTCCCGTGCCGGCGCGCCGCCGCGCGTCCGTCCCGATCGCCGCGCTCATTGCCGGCAATTCGCCGCCGACAGGGCCGACGTGAACGTCCCGCCCTGGCCGGCCAACGCCGGATAGAGCTTGACGGACAGATCTCGCGCGGCGGCAGCGGTGCGTGGCCCGAAGCCGAGCAGGTACAGCCCGTCCATGGCGATGAAGCCCTTGTTGGCTGCGACAGGCGTCAGCGCAAAGCCGGGATGGGCATAGACCGCCTCGGCCTGGAGCGTGTCCTTGCCGCGCTCGATCGACAGCACGAATTCGGGCTTGGCCGCCACGATTGCCTCGTCGGCGATGGTCTTGTAGCCGTCGTAATCGTCGACGGCGTTGGTGGCGCCCGCGAGCTGGATGATCTCGTCCGCCGCGGTCTTGTGACCGGCGACCATCGCCCGCCCGTTCAGGAGCGACATCACGAACATCACCCGTACCGGCTTCGTCACCTTGGCGCGCAGCGCGCGGAGCTGCGCCAGATCGGCGCCGACCGCGCTCGCCAGGCACTCGGCGCGCGCATCGACGCCCATGGCGTGGCCGACCAGCCTGATCTTCCCGATCAGGCCGTCCTCGGAGAAGGTCTCGGGCACCAGCACCAGCGGCACTTTTGCCGTCTCCAGGATCTCCATGGTTTCGCGCGGGCCCGACCCCTGGATGGCGAGGATCAGGCTGGGGTTGAGACCCAGCACGCCCTCGGCCGAGATCTGGCGCATGTAGCCGACATTGGGTTTGTCGTGCAGCGCCGCCGCCGGATAAAGGCTCGTGGTGTCCACGCCGACCAGCCGGCTCTCCAGCCCCAGCGCATAGAGGATCTCGGTGATGGCTCCGCCGATCGAGACCGTGCGGGCAAAGTCGGCAACCGTGACGTCACGATTGCGCGCGTCGTGCACCGTAATACCGGCGGCGTGCGCTGAGGACGCGAACGCGAGCGTGCCTGATAGCAGGAGGTTTGTGAGCGTGCGACAAAATGTCATTGCAGGTTACTTCGTCAGGATCAGCTTGTTTTGCGAGGTCAGGCGGAGGCGGTAGCTGTCCTCGCCATGCGCGATGATGATCTCGCGCTCCTGCGCAAAGAGCTCGCGGCTGTCGATCCGGCTCCCTCGCACGGTCAGAGTTCTCGTTGTTGCAGAAGGGTTTTGGACCGCTCCCGCCGCAGCGCCGCCATTGTCTCCCGATGGTGCCGACATGATGAGTGTGATGCGCTTTCGAAGTTTCAGGTGCCGCTTGTTTGTATAAGCGGCACGAAGCGCATTCCAACGGCGGCAATTTACAATCGATATAAACTGCAACCTTGTGACATTGACCGCCTGAGTGTTGCCACGTAACCAAATAAGGCGATGCGGGCCGGGGAGTCCGCGCCACAAATAGCCAGCCAGTCGCTCGCCTCGTGCAGCGCACGCCAGCCAGACTTAAGACAATGATGATTGGGTTGGGGTTATGGCTGACGGGGCTAGGTATTCGCGCGCCCTGATTTTGGGCGCGTCGGTGGTTTCAATCGTGGCGGTGACGGCGGAGGGCAGTCTCGCGCAGACTGCATCGCCGCAGGCCGAAAATGCGTCCTCGGATCGGCCGAAGCAGGCCAAGCGCAAGCCGGCCAAGCCGCAAGTGGCGCAGCCGGCAACGCCTGACGTCATGAATGCGCGTGCCCAGGCCGGCAGCGCGGCGCCGGTTCAGGTGCTCGATACCATCACGGCTGCTGCGACCAAGACCAAGGAGCGCGCGATCGACTCGCTCGCGCCGGTCAGCTCGATTTCGCTCGACCAGATCCAGGGGCTGCAGCCGAACCGGCTCTCGGGCATCTTCTACGCCGTGCCCGGCGTGTCGTTCCAGGAGCGCGGCGACGATCCGGCGACGGTCATCAACGTTCGCGGCTTGCAGGATTTCGGCCGCGTCGCGGTCGTCGTCGACGGCGCGCGGCAGAACTACCAGCGCACCGGCCACAACGCCAACGGCTCTTTCTTCCTCGATCCTGAATTGATCGGCGGCGTCGACGTCGTGCGCGGCCCGACCGCGAACATCTACGGCTCGGGCGCGATCGGCGGCCTGGTCTCGTTCCGCACCAAGGACATCAACGACGTGCTGCGTCCCGGCGAGCGCTGGGGCGTCGATCTCTCCGGCACCTACGGCAGCAACAGCAATCGGGGTCTCGGCTCGGCGTTCGGCGGCGTGCGCGCCACGCCCGATATCGACATCTTCGGCGGCGCCGTCTACCGCACGCAGGATAACTACAAGGACGGCAACGGCACCGTGATCGGCAATACCAACAATCAGGTCGAGGCCGGGCTGTTGAAGCTGACGGTACGGCCCGCGCTCGGTCACGAGGTCAAGTTCGGCGCCACCTTCCAGGACTATCAATACACGATCGGCCAGATGAACACCGGCCCGGTCGCAACGGCGGCGCAGCGCGCGCTCTATCAGGGCTCGTCGGTCTACGCTTCCGACGTCAAGAACTACACGGGAACGTTGACCTGGAACTACTCGCTGCCGAGCGACAATCTGTTCGACTCGCACGTGTCGGTCTACGGCAACCGCACTGACCAGGACCAGACCAAGACCTATCATTACTCGACCAGCGGCGCGGCCTATTGCGGCGCGGGTAATTTCGGCAACAACATCTCGGGCTGCGTCGGCGACAAGCGCGGCTACACGCTCAACACGGTGGGCTTCGACGCCAACAACACCACGCGCTTCAATGTCGGGGACTGGCGCAATGCCGTGACTTACGGTGTCGATGCGTTCCAGGACGACGTGATCACCACCGACAGCCGCGGCAATTCCAACATCACGACGCCGAGCGGCATCCGCACGGTGTCGGGCGGCTTCCTGCAGTTGAAGCAGAACTACGGCACCTGGTTCGAAGCCATCAGCGCGATCCGTTACGACCGCTATAATCTGCAGTCGGGCACCACCAACACTGGCGGCGACCGCTTCTCGCCGAAGATCACCCTCGGCGTGACGCCGGTGGCGGGCTTCCAGCCCTATGTCAGCTACGCCGAAGGCTATCGTGCCCCCTCGATCACCGAGACCGTGATATCCGGCGCGCATGCCACCGGCGGCGGCCCGGCCTTCTTCGTCTGTCCGGACGGCACCAGCGGCCTGTTCTGCTTCCTGCCTAACCCGAACCTTCGTCCTGAAGTCGGCAAGAACAAGGAAGTCGGCTTCAACCTGAAATACGACAACATCTTCTCGGCCTCCGACTCGTTCCGCGGCAAGATCAACCTGTTCCGCAACGACGTCTCCGACTACATCGACCTCGTCGCCTCGACGCCGGTCCCGACCGGGTTCGGCTCGTTCAGCCAGTTCTACCAGTACCAGAACATCGCCAATGCCCGCATCGAGGGCTTTGAGGCGGAGACGATGTACGATGCCGGCAACTGGTTCGTCGGCGTCGCCGGGCACTACATCAAGGGCAAGAACGTCCAGACCAATATCGGGCTCGCCACGATCACCCCGCGCAAGGTCGTCACGACCGGTGGTGTCCGCCTGCTCGATCGTTCCCTGGTGCTGTCGGCGCAGTGGGCATCGTACGGTGCGAACAACGACGTACCCACCGGCTATGTCCCTTCGACCGGCTACGAGCTGGTCAACCTGTACATGACCTACGCCGCGACCAGGGACATCGTGTTCTCGGCGTCGATCGACAATCTCTTGAACCAGTACTACCGGCCTTACGCCATTCCCGGCAGCTCGACCGACGGCACCACGCAGAACGACGTGCTGTGGACCAGCGCCGGGGCGGGCAGGGTCTACAAGGCCGGCCTGAAGATTCACTTTGGAGGTGCGTAGCCGGCAGGTTCGCAACACCATCAATCCCGCCGGGCCGCGCTGATGCTCCAGCGCGGCTTCGGCGCGTTTTCGTCTTGATCAGAAGGAGAGACTTTTATGTTCATCGCCATGAATCGTTTCCAGGTGAAGCTCGGCTCGGAAGCGGCTTTCGAGACCGTCTGGCGCACCCGCGAATCCTATCTCGGGAGCATGGCCGGCTTCGTCGAATTCCACCTGCTCAAGGGCCCCGTGCTCGAGGACCACACGCTGTATTCCTCGCATACCGTGTGGGTCGACAAGGCGGCCTTCGAGGCCTGGACGAAGTCGGACGAATTCCGCCGCGCCCATGCGCGCGCCGACAACAAGACCGGCGAAAGCCTTTATCTTGGCCACCCCAAGTTCGAAGGCTTCGAGGTCATCCTGACCGAGCGCAAGACCAACGCGGCCGCTTGAGATCGCGGCCGATCACGAAAGGGAGCCGGACATGCTGAGCACCGATCTCGCCGATCTCAAGGTCTACATGGCCGACAATCCCGGCGCGGTGATCGAGGACGTTGCGCGCGAGCGCAAGGTCAGCCCACGCGCCGTGATCGAGGCGCTGCCCTCGTCGATGGTGCGCATCGGGGGCGGCGAGCATTTCGCCGCCGCCATGCAGGACATCGCGGAGTGGGGTGAGGTCACGCTGATCGTGCATACGGATGACGCGATCTTCGAATTCACGGGCAGCATTCCCGCGGGCGAGATCGGCCGCGGCTATTTCAACCTGATGCAGCCGAAGGGATTGCACGGGCATCTTCGCCACGAGCGCTGCGCGGCCGTCGCTTTCGTCAAGCGTCCCTTCATGGGCAAGAGTTCGGCCTTCGTCGCCTTCGTCAATGCCGATGGCGGCATCATGTTCAAGGTCTTCGTCGGCCGCGACGAGACCCTGGCGCTGCGCGGGGACCAGGTAGCGCGGTTCCGGCAGCTTGCCGACCGTATCGCGGCGTAGGGCGCGGCAAAGCGTCCCTCTATCTGTCGGGAGATCAGGATGCAGGGCATATTCAGGCTTCGGCAAATGATCGTAGCAATCGCGCTGGCGCTCGCGCCGGCGCCGGCCTTCGCGATCGACGAGGCACTGCTGCCACGCAATCTGTCGCCCTGGGGCATGTTCCTCGGTGCGGACATCGTCGTGAAGACGGTGATGGTGGGGCTCGCCATCGCTTCGCTGGTGACGTGGACGGTGTGGCTTGCCAAGTCCGTCGAGTTGCGCCGCAAGGGCGCACTTGCCTTGCAGCGGACGCGCGCGCTCGAGGGCAATATCAAGCTGGCTGAGGCGGCGCAGCGCGCCGGCGACGCCCACGATGCCGTCGCCCAGCTGATCCAGTCCTGCGCGAGGGAGGCAGAGCTGTCCGGCGGCGTGCTCGACGACGGCCTCCAGGAGCGCGTCGCGCTGCGGCTGGAACGCGTCGAGGCGGCGATGTCCCGGCAGATCGCGCGCGGCACCGGCGTGCTCGCGACCATCGGTGCCACCGCGCCGTTCGTCGGCCTGTTCGGCACGGTCTGGGGCATCATGAATTCCTTCATCGGCATCTCCGAGAGCCACACCACCAGCCTTGCGGTGGTCGCGCCGGGAATCGCGGAGGCGTTGCTTGCGACCGCGCTCGGCCTCGTCGCCGCGATCCCGGCGGTGGTGATCTACAATCAACTCGTCCGCGGCATCGCCAACTATCGCGCGCTGCTGGGGGACGCCTCGGCGCAGCTGATGCTGCTGGTGAGCCGCCAGCGCGACCACAGGGACTTCCGCATGGCGCGGGCGGCGGAGTAGGCCATGGCTGCGAAGCTCGGCGCACGCGGGGGATCGTCGCTGAGGCGCGGTGTCCCCGACGATCTCGACGTTACCCATGAGATCAACGTCACGCCGTTCATCGACGTGATGCTGGTGCTGCTGATCATCTTCATGGTGGCAGCTCCGCTCGCGACCGTCGATATCGGCGTCGAGTTGCCTGCCACTGCAGCGGAGCCGCAGCCGCGACCGGACAAGCCGACCTTCGTGACCGTGAAGCCGGATCTCACAATTGCCGTCGGCGAGGACACGATGGCACGCGACGGTCTGGTCACAGCGCTCGCTGCGGCCACCAGGGGCCGCAAGGACGAGCGCATTTATCTGCGCGCCGACAAGGCCGTGAGCTACGGCGACCTGATGGAGGTGATGAACACCCTGCGCAACGCCGGCTACCTCAAGGTCGCATTGGTCGGCCTCGACGGACGCAGCTGATGGCCGCCGCGAACGCCTTCGCCCTGCACGAGCCGCTCGGCGAGCGCGAGACCGCGCGCTGGGGCCTATCGGGTGCGGTGATCGTGGCGTTGCACATTGGCGCCGCGCTGCTGGCGACGAGCTGGCTCAGGTCGCAGCCGGAGCAGGGCGTCAGCCTGCCCGCGATCATGATCGACATGTCCCCGGTGACCTCGGCGCCGCAGCCGACGCCGGACAACGTTGCGCCCGGGCCGGTGATGCAGGAGGCCGACGCTTCGCCGCCGGAACCCGTCAAGCAGCAAGCCGTCGAGGAGACCATCGCGCCGACACCGCCGCAGGAGAAGCCGGACGTGGTGGCGCCGCCGGAGCAGAAGCTGGAGCCGACACCTGCCAAGCCCGAACCTGCGAAGATCGTGCCGGTCGAGAAGCCTGTGCAGGAAAAGCCGAAAGTGGTTCGCCGCGAGGCGAAAAAGCCGTCGGACGCAACGCCCGCACCGCGCACCAGCGCGCCGCCGCGGGCCGAGCGCGAGGCGCCGATGGCCTCTGCCATGAGTGCGGGCGCCGTGGCCTCCGCGATTGCGTCCTACAATCAACGCGTTCGCGCGCACCTGATGCGCTTTCACTCCTATCCATCCGGCGGTAGCGGCCAGCGTGGCGTCGCAAGGCTGAGCTTCACCGTCAGCCGCAGCGGACAGGTCACGTCCAGCCGCCTCGCTGGCTCATCCGGCGTGGCCGCCTTCGATGCCCAAGCGATGTCGATGGTCCGCCAGGCCTCGCCGTTTCCGCCGATCCCGGATGAGATCAAGAACGGCTCGATGGGCTTTACCATCCCGGTGGAGTTTACGGTGAGGTGAGGACCGTCGCCTCAACTCTCTCCCCGCTTGCGGGGAGAGAGGCAAGGGCGTCGTTTCACTTCGCCTTCAGGAAATCCGCGACTTCGAGCAGCATGAACTCGTCGTCGTCGGCCTTGTTGGGATCGCGGCTGGACGAGAACGGCAGGTTGTTGTCGTTGCCGACGATGATGTGGGTGTCGTCGACGCGGTCGACGTTCTCGATGGTGAAGAACGGGAAGGTGTAGACGCCGTCATTGAGGGCTTTGCGCGCCTTCTTGTCGGGATCCCGGATCTTCATGAGGTCGATATAGCCGATCTTGCGCACGGGCTTGCCGACAATGGCGTCCGAGAGCTCGATCTTGTAGACGCGCTTGAACCTGGCAAGATCGGGAAAACAGTTCTCGCCGCGGGTGCCCTGCGGGCAGGCCTTGTCGGCGGTGCCTTCGCCATTGTCGCGTTCGATGATGAGGC
This sequence comes from Bradyrhizobium sp. YR681, assembly GCF_000282615.1. Lineage (GTDB taxonomy): Bacteria > Pseudomonadota > Alphaproteobacteria > Rhizobiales > Xanthobacteraceae > Bradyrhizobium. The sequence continues at coordinate 19,835 of NZ_AKIY01000224.1, forward strand.
CGGAGGCCTGATCGATCATGTTGAAGTCGCCGATGGCGTTGCCGTTCTGCTCGAACACATATTGCCAGTAGCGGCCGGTGAACTTTTCGGCGGCGACGTCGAATTCGAGGATGCGGGAGGCTTCCTTGCCGTCGACCTTCTCCCAGTCCTTCTTCTCGGCATCCCACAGCGGGCCTTCGAGCAGGCCGTAGAGGAACTTGCCGTCCCTGGACGCGGCAAAGCCCTCATAGCCCTTGGAGCGGCGCAGGTTCACGTTGGTGTAGGTCGCGCCCGGAGCACCCGGTGTCCCGACCGCCCAGTGGTCGGGCGAGCGCACCGGCTTGCCGTCGGCAACCGTCTCGAACACGCCGAGGATCTTTCCGGTCTTGTCGGCCTTCAGGATGTAGGGGCCGAACTCGTCGCCGATCCAGAAGGTGTCGCCGATGATCTGGAAACCCTCGGTGTCGAAATCGGAGCCGGTGAGGTAACGCTTCTGCGTGTCTTCGTGCACGATGCGGAACGGCACTTTTTTGTCAGGATCGTGCAGGAAGACCGTCTCCTGCCGCTCGATCTTGCCGTTGGCCCAATCCATCTTGTAGCGGTTCAGGTACAGCATCGAATCCGGCGAGTTGGCGCGTGCGCCCATGCCGTTGTCGGTGATCACCCAGTAGCTGCCGTCCGGCATGTGCTTGATGCCGGAATGGCCCTGGAGCGGCTGGCCCTTGAACGGCAGCGAGACGCCGGTCGCCCGCTCATAGGACTTGCCCATCACGGTGCCGAGCGCGTCGACGCGCTTGCCGGTGGTGTATTTGCCCGATGTCTTGAGGTCGGCGGGCGCATCCGCCGGCGCGTCGATGAAGGTGGCGGCCGGCATCACGACGTGGCCGGCGAGCTTGGCCGGGAATTCGCCTTCGCTCTGCGCGAGCGCGGTGCTCGCGGATAGAATGATCGTTGCGACGGTGCAAAGAAAAGTCGCGCGCATGTGCGTCTCCTGTGAGTGGACGCACGCCTTATGCGGACGGCACATTGCAGTTTTGTGAAACCGGGCGAAAGGCCGCAGTCGCCGGCTACTTTCTTGGCGGAGCCGGCGACGGCACCGGTATCTCGAAGCTGACGGTCTTGCTGTCGATCACGCGATGCGTGGGATCGGCCAACTCCATCAGGACCTTGTGCGGACCCGGGGGCAGTCCGACCACGATCACGGTCTCGCCGCTGGCATCGACGAAATGCCAGGGCGCATCGTCGACCGTGATATGGACGTGGCCGATGCGCGGCGACACGTCGAGCGCGCCCTTGCCGAACACCGGCACGACGCGGAGATTCTCCGTGGCGTACTGGATGAAGACAAGCCCGCGCGCCAGTTGTTCGACCAGCGGCGGATCGACGATCAGGCGGGCGGGTGCCTCATTCTCGATGGCCACCAGCGCAGACGGCCCGCGCACGTCGCGGGCGCTCTGGGCGATGGCCGCCGATGCAAATATCGTGGAGGCCGCCAGAACGGCCATGACGTCGAGGGCGGCGCTCATGATCGTTCCTTGGGGAGCCATCAGGCAATCTTGCGGGCGAGGAAGTCGCGGATCAGGGGCGTGACCTCGTCGAACCGGTCCTCGAGCAGGAAATGGCCTGAGTTGACCAGATGAAACTCCACCTGCGGCAGGTCGCGCTTGTAGGGATGGGCACCATCGGCGGGGAAGATGTAATCGTTCTTGCCCCAGACGATCAGCGTCGGCGGCTGGTGCTTGCGGAAATAGGCCTGCACCGCGGGATACAGCGGCAGATTGGTCCGGTAGTCGTAGAGCATGTCCAGCTGGATGTCGCCGTTGCCGGGACGGTCGAGCAGCGCCTGATCGTGAATCCAGTTGTCGGGTGAGATGCGGCTGACGTCGGACATGCCGTCGGTGTACTGGAATTTCGTGATCTCCAGCGTGACCAGCTTCTTCAGCGCCTGCCGGCTCGCATCCGCCCCGTCGGCCCAATATGTCTTGATCGGATCCCAGAACTCCTTGAGCCCTTCGTCATAGGCGTTGCCGTTCTGCACGATCAGGCCGGTGATGCGCTCGGGATGTTTGAGCGCCAGTCGCCAGCCGACCGGAGCGCCGTAATCCATGACGTACATCGCGTATCGTTTGACTCCGACCTGGTCGAGCAGACCGTCAATGAGTTCGCCGAAGCGGTCGAAGGTGTAATTGAACGACGCGCGCGGCGGCATGTCGCTCTGGCCGTAGCCGGGATAATCGGGAGCGATCACGTGGTAGCGGTCCGCGAGCGCCGGGATCAAATTGCGAAACATGTGCGAGGAGGTCGGAAAGCCGTGGAGCAACAGCAACACCGGCGCATCTTTCGGACCAGCTTCGCGGTAGAAGATCTTGATGCCGTCGACCGTTGCGGTTCGATGATAGGTGACCGGATAGGCGCTGGCGGTGTGCTCGTCGCGCTCCGGCTTCGCAGATGCTGCAGTCGAGGCAGCGGCGACAGCTGCTCCGGACAATCCCAGAACGAGACGGCGACGATCGAGGAGCGTTGGCTGGGCCACGATCTCTGTGGTTTTCATGTCGATTTCCTTGTCAAAACGGTTGAGTGGCCGACGACAGCGAGCTTTTTTCAAACGCCCTGGTAGACCAGTCTGGTGAAGAAGCCGGGATCGATCACGAACTGCCCCCATATCGCGTCGAACGCAGCGGTCGGCTTGGCCGCAACGGTTTCGTCCCGCGTTCGCCCCTGCTTCTTGAGCCGGGCAACGTTGTCGCGGATCCCGACCAGCATGTCGCGAAAGGCCTGGAACTCGGTCTTGTTGCCGACCGGCTTGCCATGCCCGGCGATGACGATCGTGTCCTTGTCCATGGCCGCGAGACTGGCGTCGCACGCAGCGATCATCCCGTCGATGCTGCCGCCGGTCGAATAGTCGATGAATGGATAGATGCCGTTCCAGAACATGTCGGCGACGTGAACGATGTTGGCGTCCGCGAAGGTGACGGCGATGTCGCTGTCGGTGTGCGCGGGCCCGTGGTACTTCAGGCCGATCGAGGTTCCGTTGAGCTTGAGCTCGTGGCTGCGGGCAAACACTTCACTGGGGATTCCGCCCGCGCCGAGCGGAAGGAAATTGTAATCCCAGTCCTCGACCCGCTGCATTTCGGCGAGGTGCTTTTTGGTGTTTTCCTGCGCGATGATCCTGGCGCCGGCTGAATGCAGCCATTCGTTGCCGTCGGCGTGATCGAAGTGCCAGTGGGTGTTGACGAGGTGGGTGACGGGATCGGGGCCCAGATCGGCCAGCGCCTTGGTGAGCTGCGGACGCGAGACGCGGATGCCCGCATCGATCAGCAGCTTGCCGTCAGGTCCGCTGAGAACGGCGATGCTGCCGCCGGAGCCTTCGAGCACGCTGATATTGCCGCGCAGCTTGTAAGTCGTGATGGGCGACGTCGCCGCGCTGTCCTTGATCAGGCTGACGATCCCGCGCGCCTCTGCGAATGCCTGCTTCGGGGTGAGCCATCCTGAACTGGCGGCGGACGCCGCTGCGCCGACGCAGCACAGGCAGAAACCGCGTCGCGATAACGAGGGAAGGTTTGGCGAACGCATGCAATTCCCGCTTTCTCGAGCGACAATCGACGGCGCCATGATCGACCCCGCTGTCAGGATGCAGCGTGAGGCCAATGCAACAAACGGTCTATCGCGATTGCACGATCATCGCGTGCAATCGTCGTCTACTCCTTCACCGCACCGGTCAGCGACGACACGTAGTAATCGACGAACAGCGAGTAGAACACCGCAACCGGCAGCGAGCCGAGCAGCGAGCCCGCCATCAGCGCGCCCCACTGGTAGACGTCGCCGGTGACGAGCTCGGTCAGGATCGCGACCGGCACGGTCTTGTTGGCGCCGCTCTGGATGAAGGCGAGCGCGTAGATGAATTCGTTCCAGGATAGCGTGAAGGAGAAGATGCCGGCCGAGATCAGGCCGGGCACCGCCAGCGGCAGCGTGATCCGGCGCAGGATTTGCAGCCGCGTCGCGCCGTCCACCAGCGCGCATTCCTCGAGCTCGTAGGGGATCGACTTGAAATAGCCGATCAGCAGCCAGGTGCAGAACGGCACCAGGAAGGTCGGGTAGACCAAAATGAGGGCCAGCGGCGAGTCGAACAGGCCGAACTGCACCACGACGGTGGCGAGCGGAATGAACAGGATCGACGGCGGCACGAGATAGGCGAGGTAAATGCCGAGGCCCACATAGGGACTGCCGCGAAAGCGCAAGCGCTCGATCGCATAGGCCGCCAGCGTGCTCGCGATCAGCGACAGCGTGGTCGAGCCGACCGCGACCAGCATCGTCGTCCACAGCCAGCGCGGATAGGCGGTGTTGAACAGGAGATGCTTGATGTGCGCCAGCGTCGGCGAAGTGATCCAGAACGGGTTGTGCTCCTTGTAGTTCATCAGCTCCGCGTTCGGCTTGAACGAGGTGATCGCCATCCAGTAGAACGGAAACAGCAGGATCAGCACGAAGCAGCCGAGCGGCAAATAGATCATCATCAGCCGCCGCAGCCCGGAATCCCAGGCCATGGTGTCGGGTGCCGCCTTTGCGTCGGCGACGGCGGCAGGTTGCGCCACGGTATCAGTCATTGCTCTCTCCCTGCTGCCATTTGCGGCGCGCCAGGCCGAAATAGGAAAACAGCGTCGCGAACACCAGGAACGGGATCATCGACACCGCGATCGCGGCCCCTTCGCCGAGCTCGCCGCCGGCGATGCCGCGCTGGAACGCCAGCGTCGCCAGCAGATGGGTCGAGTTGCCGGGGCCGCCGCGGGTGATGGCGTAGACCAGCTGGAAGTCGGTGAAGGTGAAGATGATGGAGAAGGTCATGACGATGGCGAGGATCGGCATCATCATCGGGAAGGTGATGTAGCGGAAGCGCTGCCAGGCGCTGGCGCCGTCGAGCATCGCGGCCTCGTAGAGCGAGGGCGAGATGGTCTGCAAGCCCGCCAGCAGCGAGATCGCGACGAAGGGAATGCCGCGCCAGATGTTGGCGGCGATCAGCGAGAAGCGCGCCGGCCAGGGCGAGCCCAGAAAATCGATGTTGCTCGTCCGCCAGTGCAGCACGTCGACCAGCAGATAGGAGATGATCGAGAATTGCGGGTCGTAGATCCACCAGAAAGCCAGCGCGGAAAGCACCGTCGGCACGATCCAGGGCAACAGGATGATCGCCCGCAGCAGGCTCTTGAACGGAAAATGGTTGTTGAGCAGCAGTGCCAGCCAGAAGCCGAGCGCGAACTTTCCAAAGGTCGCTATGCCTGTGTAGACCACGCTGTAGAACACCGCGTTCCACCACAAGGGATCGGTGAGCAGATACTGGAAATTCTCGAAGCCGACGAAGACGCCCTTGCGGCCGATCGTCGTATCGGTGAAGGCGAGCCAGATGCCGAGGCCGAGCGGATAGGTCAGGAACACCGCAAGCAGCCCGATCGCGGGCGCAAGGCACATCACGATCAGGAACGGCTTGTAGTCGAACAGGCGGACCAGCCAGGACGGCTGCCGGTGGGCCAGGGCGAGAGGGGGAAGTGTGGTCACGGACATCGTGTCGTTGTCCTGTTCTAGACTTTCACCGTGTCGTCATGGCGAGGAGCGAAGCAATCCAGGTTGTCGCCGCGGGGACGGGACTGGATTGCTTCGCTTCGCTCGCAATGACGGTCTCTACTTCTGCCGCCGGAAGTACCGCTTGCAGCGCTGCTCGGCTTCCGCGGCCGCGGCTTCCGGCGTGGCGGCGCCGGTGGCGACGGATGCGAACATCTGGATCAGCACGTAGTCGGCGCTGACGGCGCCGGTCGCCGTCGAGATCGGGCCCGCATAGCCGTCATAATAGGTGCTGTTCATGGTGTTCTTGAACAGCTGCACCTTGGGATCCTGCGACCACACGGCGGCCTCGGCGTAGGCCGCGAGCGGCTGGGACCAGTAGCCGGAATTGGCGTTGAGCCACGGCTCGTACTGGTCCTTTTCCAGCATGTATTGCAGGAACGCCTTTGCGGCGTTGGGGTACTGGCTGTGCTTGAACACCATGGCGTTGAGCGTCAGGCCCGCCATCGGCGAGACCTTGGCGACGCCCTTCGGCAGCAATTGATGCTCGCTGTCCTCGGCGATCGCCTTGGTCGCCGGATCGTTCTTCAGCGAGAAATACAGCGACACGCCGTTGGCGGTCAGTGCGATTTCCTGCGCGGCGTAGGCGCGGTTGTTGCTGACGTCGTTCCACGACGTCGTGCCGGCGATGAAGGTCGGATAGAGCTGCTTGACCCAGTTCAGCGCGGCGATCGTCTCCTTGCTGTTGATGACGACGTCGCCCTCTTCGTTGAGCAGGGCCGCGTTGTGCGACCACAGCGCCCAGCTCGCGAAGCCGTTGCCGTCGCCCTTGGCGTTGCCGAGCGCGAAGCCGGCGGGCTTGCCGGCCTTCTGGAGCTTCTGGCAGAGGTCGAGAATACCGGCATGGTCTTCCGGCACCTTGTCGAAGCCGACCGATTGCAGGATCGATTTGCGGTAGATCAGGGGACCGGCGGTGGCGCCGAACGGCAGCCCGATCCAGGCGTCGCTCTTGTTCTTCTTGCCGTAGCGCTGCGCCAGCGGCAGCCAGCCGCCGTAGCGCTTGCCGACATAGTCGGCGACGTCGGTCAGCTCGATCAGCTTGTCGATATAGATGTGCGGCGCATCGGAGAAGCCGATGATGATGTCGGGACCGGCGCCGGAATTGGCGGTCACCGCGGTCTGCTGGTTGATGTCCTCCCAGCCGACGAAGTCGACCTTGACCTCGACGCCGGTATCCTTGGTGAACTTGGCCGCATTGGCGCGGAACACGTCCTCGTCGGCCTGGACGAACCGCACCGGGCGCAGCATGCGCAGGGACGCGCCCTTTTCGATCGGTAGTTTCGGAGCCGGGACGTCCGCGGCCTTGATCGCGGATTGTGCGTGCGCTGCAACACCGGTGGCAGCGAGCGATGCAACGGACAGGCCCAGCGCCAAGGCATCACGACGTGTAAGGTCGTTCCTCATCAGTTCCTCCCTATGATGTCTCCCTTCCCGGCGTTGATCGCCGGTGAAGGGCCGTTCCGGTCGTTTGCCGGTCTTTCGGCGCGCTTTGCGCCGGCCGCCTTAGCTGTTCGGTCCGCGATCCATGCTGACGGGCTGCCAGCGGCGGAGCGCGGTGTCTTGCAGCACCGACGGATTGACGCAGCTTACCGGCCACATGCCCTGAAGCACCAGTGACAATTCGTAGCCCACGCGGCGCTTGCGCGCCTCGTCGAACCGTGCCGAGGCCGAGGCGACATGGGCGGTCAGGGTCACGTTCTCCATGCTGAGGATGGGGTTGTTGTGCGAAGGGGGCTCCTTCTCCAGCACGTCGAGGGCGGCGTGCGCGATCCAGCCCTCCTGCAGCGCCTTGATCAGGCTCTCCTCGTCCACCGTGGCGCCGCGGCCGGTGTTGATGAAGACCGAGCCCTTCTTCATCTGCCGGAAGTGCTTCTCGGTCAGCATGTGATGCACTTCGGGCCGGGCAGGCGCGTGCATCGAGACGAAGTCGGATTGCGACAGCACTTCGTTCAGCGTCGCCGGGATGACGCCGTGGTCGTACATCAGCGTTTCCTGGATGAAGGGATCATAGGCCATCATGCGCAGGCCGAACGGTGCTGCGCGCTTCGCAACGGCGCGCGCGACGCGGCCGAACGAGATGAAGCCGAGCGTCTGGCCCATCAGCCTCGGGATCTTGAGCAGCGCGGGCCGCCCCTCTGCCCAGCGGCCGTCGCGCACCATCCTGTCCTGCTCGACCAGACGGCGGAAGCCCGCGAGCAGCAGCATCATGGCGTGGTCGGCGACTTCCTCGATGAAGGTGTCGGGGATGTTGGTGACGGGAATACCGCGGGCGGTCGCGGCCTTGACGTCGACGCTGTCGACGCCGACCGAGCCCAGCGTGATGACCTTGCAGCTCTCGAGCGCGTCGATGATGGTCTTGGTGATCGGAATGCCCTTGGCGTAGATGGCATCGGCGTTTTTCGCGGCGGCGATGAACTCGGCCTCGTTGGCCGGCGCCTCGATGATCTCCGCATCGATCGGATCGAGCGCCTCGCGCTCGTAGGAATAATCGCTCCCTGCGACCGTGAAGCTCGCGCCCTTCGGCGTCACCACCCTGTATTTCGGCATTTCCTGCTCCCGATTTGGTTTGTCGGTTCTTGTTGGGGGCCTGCACCTTCGGACAGGCCTTTGCGTCTTTTACGCGAAATCGGGGCGACCGCGTACAATTGCCGGTTGTCCAGCCCAATGATTATTTGCAGATTTCCCGATTTCGCCCGGGGTTCTACGGGGGCCTGTAAGTAACTTGCTAAGGGGTCACACACTAAAAGTTGATTCAAATCAAAAAGGCCTGCGCCTGAGTCCGTGCCACCCGAGGAGCCCACCGTGACGTTGAGCAATCTGAAGATCGCGCCCAAACTTGGCATCCTTGTCGGCGTTACGCTGTTCGGCCTCTGCATCTCCGGAGTTCTCGCCGGCTACCTGATGAAGCGCGAGATGGTGAATGCGCGCATCGACCAGACCAAGGCGATCGTCGACCTCGGCCGCAACTATGCGGCCGCGCTGAAGAAGCGCGTCGATGCCGGCGAGCTGACGAAGGACGCGGCAATGGCCGATCTTCGCCGCTACGGCAATTCGATGACCTACGATAACGGTTCGGGCTACCTGTTCGGCACGTCTTATGATGGCATCACCCAGCTCGCGCCCGATCCGAAGCAGATCGGCGCCAACCGCATGGATGTCGTGACCAACGGCCGCAAGCTGTCCGTCGAGCTGATGGACGGCGTCAAGGCGAACGGCTCGATCCTGCTCTATTATGATTACGTGAAGCCCGGCCAGGAGACCCCAATCAGCAAGATCGGTTACGCCGTCGCGGTGCCCGGTTTCGACATGTATCTCGGCACCGGCGCCTATCTCAGCGACATCGACGCCAAGATGGGTCCGGTCTACTGGCTGCTCGGCCTTGCCATGCTCGGCATCGTCATCGTCGCCGGAAGCGTCGCCTGGATGATCGGCCGCAGCATCAGCCGTCCGCTGGCGCTGCTCGGCACCCGCATGAAGGAGCTCGCCGACGGCAAGCTCGAGGGTGACATCCCCGGCGTCGGCCGTGGCGACGAGGTCGGCGCGATGGCTTCGACCGTCCAGATCTTCAAGGACAACGCGGTCCGCATCCGCAACCTCGAGCAGACCGAGGCCGAGGCCAAGGAGCGCGCCGCGGCGGAACGTCGCAGCGCGATGGAAGGCATCGCCAGCGATTTCGAACGCAGCGTCAACGGCATCGTCCGCTCGGTCTCCGCGGCCGCGGCCGGCATGCAGAGCACGGCGCAGTCGATGACCGCGACCGCGAGCGACGCCTCGTCGCGGGCGGCGACCGTCGGCGCGGCCTCGCAGAAGGCCTCTGGCAATGTCGGCACGGTTGCTGCCGCGGCCGAGGAGCTGTCCAGCTCGGTTGCGGAAATCTCCCGCCAGGTGACGCGCTCGACCGAAGTTGCCAGCCGCGCCGTCAGCGATGCCGAGCGCACCAACGCCACGGTGCAGGAACTCTCCACCGGCGCCGAGAAGATCGGCGAGGTGGTCAAGCTCATTCATTCGATCGCGGCGCAGACCAATTTGCTGGCGCTCAACGCCACCATCGAGGCGGCGCGCGCCGGTGAATCCGGCCGCGGCTTCGCCGTCGTCGCCTCCGAGGTCAAGGCGCTGGCCAACCAGACCGCCAAGGCCACCGAGGAAATCTCGGCCCAGGTCGCGGCAATGCAGACCTCGACCAGCGATGCGGTCGCTGCGATCGGCGGCATCACCCAGACGATTGCCGAGATGAGCGAGATCACCGCGGGCATTTCCGCCTCGATCGAGCAGCAGGGCGAGGCGACCCGCGAGATCGCCCGCAACATCCAGTCGGTCGCCGCCGGATCGAACGAGATCAACGCCAATATCGGCAGCGTCACCTCGGCCGCGGCAGCGACCGGCACGGCGGCAACCGACGTGCTCACCAACGCCCGCGAGCTGGACAGCCAGTCCGGCGCGCTCCGCAGTGCGGTCGACGGCTTCCTCGCCAAGGTGCGTGCGGCGTAAGGCTTCGCGCTGAATTCGTAGGGTGGGCAAAGACGCGAAAGCGTCGTGCCCACCTTTTCTTTTTTAAGCTCTATCGGCCGTCATGCCCCGCGCAGGCGGGGCATCCCGTACGCCGCGGCTTCTCGGTTCAAGCCTCACTGTCTCTGGAATACTGGATCGTCCGCCTTCGCGGACGATGACAGCTCACTGCTTCTCGATCCCGGCGTCCTTGATCAGCTTTTCCCACAGCACGAGCTGCTCGTTCACGAACGTGCCGAGCTGCTCCGGCGTGCCGGAAAACGCATCCATTCCGAGGGTGGCGAGCTGCGCCTTGATCTCCGGCTTCTCGACGATCTTCCTGATCTCGGCGTTCAGCCGCGTCACGATCTCCTTGGGCATGCCGGCCGGACCGAAATAGCCCTGCCATGAGGAGATGTCGAAATCGGGCACGCCGGCCTCCTGCATCGAGGGCAGGTTCGGCACCAGCGGCGAGCGGTCCTTGGTGGTGACGGCGAGCGCCCGCAGCGCGTTGCCCTGGACATGGGGCAGGCCGGTCAGGATGTCCACGAACATCATCGAGACGCGGCCGCCCATGACGTCGTTGAGCGCCGGCGGCGAGCTCTTGTAGGGCACGTGCAACAGGTCGAGCCCGGCATAGTGCGCGAAGGTCGCCCCCGACACGATCGCCGAGGACGAGCCCGAGGCGTAGCTCAGCTTGCCCGGATTGGCCTTGCCGTAGGCGACCAGCTCGCCGACGGTCTTGGCCGGCACGTCGGGGTGAATCACCAGCATGAAGGGCAGATCGCCGGTGCGCGCGATCGGGGTGAAGTCCTTGACCGGATCGTAGGTGAGGCTCTTGAGCAGATAGGGATTGGCCGAATGCGTCGTGTTGGTCGTCACCAGCAGCGTGTAGCCGTCGGGGGCGGCCTTCGCGACATAGCTCGCGGCGATCATGCCGTTGGCGCCGGCCTTGTTCTCGATCACGATGCCGACGCCGAGCGCCTGCGACAGATGCTGCGAGATCAGCCGCGTCGTGGTGTCGGTGCCGCTGCCGGCCGCAAACGGCAGCACCAGCGTGATGTTGCGGCTCGGCCAGGTGTCGGCCTGCGCGGCGGATGCGGCGGCGAGACACAGCCCGGCCGCACCGGCGGTGCGCAGGGCTCGGATGATGGATGAAAGCATGTTTGACGTTCCCTCTTTTTATTGGCGGGGAACCTAGCCTCTCTTCGCTGGAATCGGAAGGTGTGAGTTTGTCTCGTGCCCCGGGCGCAGCGCTCCCGGCGATGCGAAGCATCGTCCGGTGTGCTGCGCTGCGCCCGGGACACGAGACCTGCGTCCGCGCCGCGGAATTACTTCACCGCAGAACCCTGGCGCGAGGCGATCACGACGCCGGCGAGCACCAGCGCGTAGCCGATCAGATGGAATGGCTGGAGCTTTTCGCCAAGCAGGACGATCGCCATCGCTGAGCCGAACACCGGCACCAGATGGAAGAACGGCGCGGCCCGGTTCGGGCCGATCAGCGCCACGCCGCGGTTGAAGAAGAGATAGGCGAGCGTCGAGGGGAAGATCAGGATGTAGGCCAGCGTCGCCAGCGTCACCGTGTCGAATTGCAGCACGCGGCCGCTCCAGGCCTCCCAGATTGCGGTGGGCAGCAGCATGATCGCGCCACAGCAGGTGGTGAAGGACAGGAAGGAGAGCTGATGAACCTTCGGCCGGCGCGGGATGTAGGCGGAGTAGATGCCGAACGCCAGCAGCGAGGAGGCGAACATGAGGTCGCCCTTGTTGAAGCTGATGCTCGCCAGCGCCGCAAGATCGCCGCGCAGGATGATGATCAGCACGCCGGCCAGCGAGATCGCGATGCCGGCGAGCTGTCCCTGCGTCAGCCGCACCCCGAACAGCACCAGCGACCACAGCGCCACGAACAGCGGGCCGGCCGACTGGATCAGCAGCGCGTTCAGCGCCTCGGTGTATTGCAGCGCCCAGTAGGAGACCGCGTTGTTGAAGGCGAAGCCGATCAGCGACAGGAACAGCATCAAGGGCAGGCTTTGGCGCAAGGCCGGCCAGTCCCGCTTGAGATGCGGCCAGGAGAACGGCAGCAGGATCAGGAACACGCCGAACCAGCGGATCGTGGTCACCGTCAACGGCGGCACATGCGCGCCGACATGGCGCGCGAGCACGATGTTGGCGGCCCAGAACAGCGAGCTCAGGCTGAGCAGCAGATAAGGCTGGTTGTTGAGCCAACTGGCCGGACTCGAGGGCCGTGGCGCGGGCGAAGCGATCGTCATTGGCGTCAGATACGACCTTGCGCCGGATTGCCCTCGTGACACAAGTCACGCCGCCGCAATGCTACAATGCAGCCAGGACCCAGGGAGGCGCCATTGGCGGTTAATATGTTGAACATCGCGGGCCTGGAAGGGCTCGACCAGCAGGCGCCGGTGGTGATGCTGAACCTGATGCGCTTCCACGCCCGCTCGCGCGACGGCGACGGCTCGGGCTGGGACGCGTATCTGCGCTACAGCGCGATCACCGTGCCGATGATCAAGGCCCGCGGCGGCACGCTGCTCTGGACCGGCGAGGCCAGGGCGATCGCCCTCGGCCCGCACGCAGGCAACGATTGGGATTTCGTCGCGCTGGTGTTCTATCCGACCGTCGCGGCTTTTTTGGACATGATGACGTCAGAGTCCTACGAGCGCGAAGCCGACCCGCATCGCGTCAACGGCTGCGCCGAGCACGTGATCATTGCGACGAGCGAGGCGTACAGCAAGTTCAAGGCGAAGTGATTGCGCTCTCTTACCCTCTTGCCTTGTGGGAGAGGGGTGGCTCGCCGCGATAACGGCGAGACGGGTGAGGGGTCTCTCTCCGCGAGTCCAACTCTCACTTGTATTCGTGGATCAAACCCCTCATCCGGCGCTTTGCGCCACCTTCTCCCGCAACGGGAGAAGGAAGAAATCACGCCGCCTGCTTCCTTGACGCCGCGAACACGCCCGACAGCACCAGCGCGAAGCCGATGAAGTGGAACGCCTGCGGGTGCTCGCCCAGGAACGCCATCGCCATGATCGAGCCGAACACCGGCACGACGTGGAAGAACGGCGCGGTGCGGTTGGCGCCGATCAGGCGCACGCCGCGATTGAAGCAGAGATAGGCGAGCGTCGAGGGGAACACCGCGACATAGAACAAGGTGAGCAGGTTCGGCGCGTCGAGCTTCATCACGGGCCGCGCGTACAGTTCCCAGATCTCCAGCGGGATGAGACAGGCCGCTCCCGCGCCGAAGGTGAAGGCGAGGAACGACAGGCCGTGCATTGCCGGCCGCTTCAGGCTCAGCACCGAATAGAGCGCGAACAGGATCAGCGCGACCATGAAGATCAGGTCGCCCTTGTTGAAGTCGATGTTCGACAGCGTGGTGAGGTCGCCGTGCAGCAGGATGATCAGCACGCCGCACATCGACAGCAACACGCCGAAGGCCTGTGCCGCGGTGAGGCGGATGCCGAGGATGGCCAGCGACCACAGCGCCACGATCAGCGGCGCAGCAGACTGCAACAGAAGAGTGTTGAGCGCCTGGGTATGCTCCAGCGCCCAATATTGCAGCGTGTTGAAGCCGCCGATGCCGATGACCGAGAGCGTGATCATCAGGCCGAGCTTGCTGCGGATCGCGGGCCAGTCCTGCACCAGATGTTTCCAGGCGAACGGCAGGACCAGCAGGAACGCGAACAGCCAGCGCAGGAACGACAGCGTCACCGGCGGGATGTGGCCGGCGGCAAGGCGGCCGACGATGGCGTTGCCGGCCCAGCACAGCGCGGTGATGCTGAGCAGCAGATAAGGCTGGTTGGCGATCCAGTTGTGGCCGGATGTCTCCGTGCTCGTGGTCTGGCCGGTGGCGGACATTTTGATTGTTATGGCCCCGCGTCATACGCCGAGACCCCGGCCCGGCGATATCCGGGCCGGCTCATAGCCCGGCCCGTTCAAAGACACGGAAATGTGCCCGATATCAATGGGGCGAGGCGCATCGCCTCCATGCGCGGGCGGCGGCCGGAACCTCGCTCAACCCTTCAGCCCGGCCCGGATCGCAAACGGCTTCAGCAGTTCGGCACAGGCGAGATAGACGACGACCAGAAGCGCGATGCCGGCCATCATGATCGGGGGCGGCGTAACAAAGCCGAACCATGTGCCGACCGGCGTGAACGGCAGCACCATCGCGACCAGCAAGGCAACCAGCGAGGAGGCGGACAGCACCGGATCGGGCCAGTTGCGCCACGGCCGGCCATTGGTGCGAATGATGAAGATCACGAAGATCTGCGTTGCCATGGATTCGACGAACCAGGCGGTGCGGAATTCGTCCGGAGAGGCCTGGAACAGATAGAGCAGCGCGCCGAAGGTCAGGAAGTCGAACACCGAGGACAGTGGCCCCATGATGGCGGCGAAACGCACCAGCCGCGTCATGCTCCACACCTGCGGCTGCGCGGTCGCCTGGCGCGAGACCTGGTCGAAGGGAATGCCGAGCTCGGAGAGATCGTAGAGCAGGTTGTTGAGCAGGATCTGCGTTGGCAGCATCGGCAGGAATGGCAGCGCCATCGAGGCGACCGCCATCGACAGCATGTTGCCGAAATTCGAGCTCGCGCCCATGCGGACGTATTTCATGATGTTGGCGAAGGTGCGCCGGCCCTCTTCGACGCCGTCGGCGACGACTTCGAGATCGGAGGCGAGCAGGATGATGTCGGCGGCGGCTTGCGCGACGCCGCTCGCGCCTTCGACCGACAGGCCGATATCGGCGGCCTTCAGCGCCGGCGCGTCGTTGATGCCGTCGCCGAGGAAGCCGATCACCGCGCCGCTTGCCTGCAGCGCCTTCACGATGCGCGACTTCTGATCGGGTGCCAGCCGGCCGTAGGCGTCGGTCGATTGCACCTGCACGGCCAGCGCATCGTCGCTGAGCGCGGCGATGTCGGCTCCCGACAGCACGCGGTCGGCGTTCAGCCCGACCAGGCCGGCGAGCCGCTTCACCACCACGGGATCGTCGCCCGACAGGATCTTCAGCGTGATGCCGCTTGCGGCGAGCCGTGCGATCGCGGCCGCGGCCGTCGGCTTCGGCGGGTCGGCAAAGGCGCAAAAGCCTTCGAAGACGAGCCCGGTTTCGTCGGCGGTCTCGACCTCGCGCGTTGCGCCGGTCCACGGGCGCGACGCGACGGCGACGCTGCGCAGCCCCTCCGTCGCGAGCTCATGCACCCGGGCGATCGCGCGGGTCCGGGCGCCGTCATCCATCACGCACAGCTCGAGCACCGCCTCCGGCGCGCCCTTGACTATCAGCAGCGCGCCTTCGGGACCGGTCGCGAGCACCGATCCCAGCCGGCGCGAGAAGTCGAACGCCTGCCGGCCGGCCAGCGTCCAGCCCTGCGCGGCATCCGGCCGGCCGGCAACCAGCGCCGCATCGAGCGAGCCGCGATCGCCGCCGAGCGAGGCCGCGATGGCGCCGAGCTGCGCGGCGCGGGCGTCGTCCTTGCCCTCGGCGTCGAGACTTTTGGCCAGCGTGATCTCGGCCGAGGTCAGCGTGCCCGTCTTGTCCGTGCACAGCACCGTCATGGCGCCGAGATCGTGGATCGCGGCGAGGCGCTTGACGATCACCTTGCGGCCGGCCATGCGCAGCGCGCCGCGCGACAGCGTCACCGTGGTGATCATCGGCAGCAGCTCCGGCGTCAGCCCGACCGCGAGCGCGACCGCGAACAGCAGCGAATCCAGCACGGGCCGGCCGAACACGACGCGGACGGTGAGCACGACCAGCACCAGTGCCAGCGTGGCGCGCGCGATCACGAGGCCGAATTCGCGCAGATCGCGCTCGAACGGGGAGGGCGCCTGCGTCTCGGCAAGCGCGGAGGCCGCCGCGCCGAACACGGTGTCGCGGCCGGTCCTGATCACCAGCGCGATCGCCTCGCCGGTCTGCGCCACGGCGCCGCGGAACAGCGCATTCGACGTGTCGTCGGCATCGGTGGCGGCACCGGCGCGCTTCTGCACCGGATAGGGCTCGCCCGTGAGCGCCGCTTCGCCCGCGGTGAAGGCGGTGCTCTCCAGCACCAGCGCGTCCGCAGGGATGATGTCGCCGGCGCGGACGCGCAGGAGATCGCCGGGAACGACGTGGTCGACGTCGATCTCGCGGAAGGCGCCGTCGCGCTTGACCTCGGCCTTGAGCGCCACCGAGCGGCGGAGGATCTCCGCGGCGCGGACCGCATGGCCTTCCTGGATGGTGTCGAGCCCGATCGAGCCCGCGAGAATCAGCACGATGATGAGCCCGCCGATCTCGTCGCCGGTCAGCATCGAGACGATGCCGGCGACCAGCAGGATCAGCGACAGCGGCTCCAGCAGCCGGCGCAGGATCGCGCGCATCGCCCCCTCGATCCGCGGCGACGCATCGCTGTTCGGCCCGAAGCGGTCGAGGCGCTCGGCGGCTTCGGCCGCACTCAGGCCCTGCACGGAGCAGCCGAGCTCGGTGCAGAGCGCATCCGCCGGCAGGCGCCAGAATTGGCTCGCTTGGCTGCTCGGCGGCTTGGTCACGGCATGTCCGAAAATGGAGGCCCAAACTGGAGGCCCAAAATGGAGTCTCTGGGCCCCGGCAAGGGTAAGCTGCGGAGGTGACGGCGATCCCTCGACGATCCCTCCACTCTCTCTTGGCGCAATCACGGGCCGGGACGGTTGATGCGTGTCAATCCGGCTGCCGCCAGGCCGCCAATGTTTCAGGATTTTAAGGGGATATCAAAGGCTTGGGCCGGCCTCCGGACCTCGAAAAAGCCCCCTTCATGCTTGCCTAGAGAGGCCGCTTCCTTTATCCGGTTGGCTGCCTTGCGTGCGAGCGGCCTCGGCTGCGGATTGGGCTGGGCGCAGGCATGATCCCGGAAAAGTGGACACCGGTTTTCCGCGAGGATCATGCCTCCTAGAGACAGATTGAATAGGGATTACCCGCGAATGGCCAATGTTGTCGTCGTCGGCGCCCAATGGGGCGACGAAGGGAAGGGCAAGATCGTCGACTGGTTGTCGGAGCAGGCGGACATCGTCGTTCGCTTCCAGGGCGGCCATAACGCCGGCCACACGCTGGTGATCAACGGCAAGACCTACAAGCTGGCGCTGCTGCCCTCCGGCGTGCTGCGCGAGCAGAAGCTGTCGGTGATCGGCAACGGCGTGGTGTTCGATCCGGCCGCCTTCCTCGACGAGGTCACCAAGTTGCGCTCGCAGGGCGTTGCAGTCTCTCCGGACAATCTGCGCGTCGCCGAGAACGTCACCCTGATCCTGCCGCTGCATCGTGAGCTCGACGCCTTGCGCGAATCCTCCAATGCGGCGACCGCGATCGGCACCACCCGCCGCGGCATCGGGCCTGCCTATGAGGACAAGGTCGGCCGCCGCGCCATCCGCCTGATGGACCTCGCCGACCTCGACACGCTGCCGCACAAGATCGACCGGCTGCTGGCTCACCACAATGCCCTGCGCCGCGGCCTCAACCTGCCGGAGTTCGACGGCAAGGAGATCTTGAAGGAGCTGAGCGCGCTGGCGCCGCAGCTGCTGCCTTATGCCGAGACCGTGTGGCGGCTGCTCGACATCGAGCGGCGTGCCGGCAAGCGCATGCTGTTCGAGGGCGCGCAGGGCGCGCTGCTCGACGTCGACCACGGCACCTATCCCTATGTGACCTCGTCCAACACGGTGGCGGCGCAGGCCGCGACCGGCTCGGGCCTTGGCCCCGGCGCAGTCGGCTATGTGCTCGGCCTCTGCAAGGCCTATACGACCCGTGTCGGCCAGGGCCCGTTCCCGACCGAGCAGGACAACGAGACCGGCCGCAAGATCGGCGAGCGCGGCCGCGAGTTCGGCACCAATACCGGCCGGCCCCGCCGCTGCGGCTGGG
>NZ_AKIY01000225.1 GCF_000282615.1 Bradyrhizobium sp. YR681
CGGCTGCTACAGCCGCTTCATCGGCACCACGTCATCCAAGGCGCTCGACCCCGATCTTCGCGCGATGGTGGAAGCCGCCTTCCAGGGCCGCAAGAACGAATTCGCCGACCACCGCAGCGTGATCTATTTGCGCACCGGGAGCGGCCGCGAGGTCGTGGTGCTGCTCCAGGCCGAGCGCGAATTGTCCGAGACCGACCGTTCGCTGGTCGAGATCTTCTCCTCCCGGCTCTCGATCGCGTTCGACAACGTGATCCTCTATCAGCAGCTCCAGGACGCCAACACCCAGCTGGAAGACCGCGTCGCCCAGCGCACCCGCGCCCTGATGCAGGCCAACCGCCGCCTCTCGGCGCAATGGCTGCGGCTGCAGCGCGCCAACGGCTTCAAGAACGAGATTCTGGGCACGGTCGCGCACGATCTGAAGAATCCGCTCGGCGTCATCCTCGGCCGCACCGAGATGCTGAAGGAGCTGATCTCGACCGGGGCCTCATCCAGCGGCGTGGTCGCCCAGGTCGACCATATCCGCGACGCCACCAAGCGCCTGACCACGATGGTCGATCATCTGATCTCGGACGCGATGGCCGATGCTTTCGACATCACCATCCGCCGCGAGCCGGTCGACGTCGCGGCCCTGGTCAAAGAGGTTGCCGAGGCCAATCAACCGCTCGCCGTCAACAAGCAGCAGACGATCAGCCTCGCCACACCGTCCAACATCGTCACCATGTGCGACACCGACCGCATCCGCGAGGCGATCGACAATCTGATCAGCAACGCCATCAAATACTCCCCGATCGGCGGCAGGATCGGCGTCGCCGTCAGCCATGAGGGCAGCGACACCATCGTCCGCGTCAGCGACGAGGGCGCCGGCCTGTCGCCGGAGGATCTCGGCCGCCTGTTCGGCCGGTTCCAGCGGCTGTCGGCAAAACCGACCGCCGGCGAGAGTTCGACGGGGCTTGGGCTGTCCATCGTCAAGCGTATTGTCGATATGCATGGCGGCGAGGTGACGGCCGACAGCGAGGGCCCCGGCAAGGGCTCGACCTTCACCATCACCCTTCCCGCGACCGAACTGCCGTGATGTAGAGACCATGACCCAAAGCCAGCACATCATGATCGTCGACGACGAGGCCCCGGCCCGGGAGATGGTCGGCGATTACCTCAAGATGCACGGCTTCACCGTGACGCTGTGCGACGGCGGAAAGTCCTTGCGCGCCGCGATCGACGGCGGCATGCCCGATCTCGTCGTGCTCGACCTGAACATGCCCGAGGAAGACGGCCTCTCGATCATCCGCGACCTCAAGAGCCGCATCAACGTGCCGGTGATCATGCTCACCGCGACGGCGAGCCCGATCGACCGCGTCGTCGGGCTCGAGCTCGGCGCCGACGATTACGTCGCCAAACCCTGCGAGCTGCGCGAGCTGATGGCGCGCATCCGCTCGGTGCTGCGCCGAAGCGCGCCGGCCAGGGCCGCGGCGCCGGAAGCGGCGGCGGCGAAATCGGACAAGGATCAGCTGGTCCGCTTCGGTACCAAATGGCTCGACCTCGAAGCCCAGGCGCTGCGCGACGACGAGGGCAACGAGCATCCGCTGACCGCCTCCGAATTCGGGCTGCTCAAGGTGTTCGCCGCCAATCCGAAGCGCGTGCTGTCGCGCGAGCGCCTGCTCGAGCTCGCCAATGCGCGCGATGCCGAAGCCTTCGACCGCGCGGTCGATCTGCGCATCATGCGCATCCGCCGCAAGATCGAGCCCGATCCGGCCAAGCCCGCCGTGATCCGCACCATCCGCGGCGGCGGCTATCTATTCTCGCCCGCGGGCGAGAAGGCGTAGGGCGCGCGGGGGGCGCGCTGCCGTAGCCCGGATGGAGCGCAGCGCAATCCGGGGCGCTGTATCCGCGGATCGAATTGTCCTGGATTTCGCTGCGCTCCATCCGGGCTACAAGAGCAAACGCTGGGTATGGCGCGACCGAACGCAAGAGCCGGGAATCCGTTCCGGCTATTTCGGGCGCCGCCAAAACCCCACCCCGTATTTTCCGTACATTGAAATTCCACGACTTTTTGCCCCGAATGTTTCGTCGCGGCCTGTCCGACGAAACAATTTGGCGGCGCACGAAACCATTTTCCCCTTTTCGTGCAGACGTCCCGAAACGTTGGCTCATTAACACTTTGGTCCAAGGAAACGCCGCTCGGTTGCGGCGCTACGGGGAGCCAAGTCAATGCGGAACGTCATCGCCATCAACGCCCAGGCCAGCCAGAGCATCATCGCCGCTCAGGCGACTTCGGACGACATGCTTCTGGAAAGCATTGCCGACGGCAACCGGACGTCGATGCACATCCTTTATTGCCGGCACAATGTGCGGGTCTACCGTTTCATCCTGCGTATCGTGCGTGACGCCACCACGGCGGAAGATCTGGTCAGCCAGGTGTTCCTCGACGTCTGGCGGACCGCCGGCCAGTTCCAGGGCCGCTCGCAGGTCTCGACCTGGCTGCTGTCGATCGCCCGTTTCAAGGCGCTGACCGCCATGCGCCAGCGCCGTTTCGAGGACATCGACCAGGAAGACGTGCGCCAGATCCCCGACGATTGCGACACGCCGGAGACCTCGCTCGACCGCAGCGACACCAGCGCCATCCTGCGCGCCTGCGTGCAAAAGCTGTCGCCCGCGCATCGCGAAATCATCAATCTCGTCTACTACCACGAGAAGTCGGTGGAGGAGGTCGGCCAGATCATCGGCATCCCCCAGAGCACGGTGAAGACCCGGATGTTCTATGCCCGCAAGCAATTGGCCGATTTGCTTAAGGGCGCCGGCGTCGACCGCTTCGCCGCCTGAAGCTCAGAGATTTCAATGGGATAGGACCTTGATTGTGGCCCTGTCCCGGACACGGAAGTGTTACCGGCGACGAAACAATTGAAACAAAGCACAACATCAGCCGGAAAAACTTCCTCCCTATAAAGATCACATACGGTTTCGTTAAACCTCCCAAGACCTCCAGCGACCCGGACGATGCCCCCGTCCGGGTCGTTTTGTATTTGGGCCTCAGGTGGCCACCGCGGCGGGTGAGGGTTCTCTCTTCTTGGGAAGTGTCCCGTCGTGGAGACACCCCCTCCCCAGTCCTCCCCCGCGCGCGGAGGAGGGAGCGGACCGCCCCCATGGCCGACACTGCCCCGTCACGAACGCGTGACGCCGCGTAACGACTGCCCCTCCCATCCCGAACTGCCCTCGTGACCTCCCTCGCGAGTGCCCCATGCTCGAACTCACCTTCGCTCTCCTCGCCGGCATCCTCACCATCGCCGCGCCCTGTACGTTGCCGATGCTGCCGATCCTGCTCGGTGCCTCGATCGGGCGCGCTGGCCATTTGCGGCCCGCGTTGATCGCGCTCGGCTTCGTCGTCTCGTTCTCGGCGACCGCGCTGCTGCTGGGCGCGATCACGCGGCTGTTCGATTTCGATCCGAACGTGCTGCGCGAGGCGGCCTCCATCCTGCTGCTCGGCTTCGGCCTGTTGATGCTGTGGCCGGCGCCGTTCGAATGGCTGTCGATCCGGCTCAATGGCTGGCTCGATCTCGGCAATCTCGGCGCCACGCAGCGCGAGGGCGCGCTCGGCGGGCTCGTGCTCGGCACCACGCTCGGCCTGGTCTGGACGCCCTGCGCCGGGCCCGTGCTCGGCTCGATCCTGACGCTGGTCGCAAGCCAGAACAACGCCAGCTGGGCCGGCGCGCTGCTGATCGCCTACGCCATCGGGGCTGCGATCCCGATGCTCGCGATCGCCTATGGCGGACAGGCCGCGACCACGCGGGTGCGCAGCCTCGCCCGCATCTCGCCGCGGCTGCAGCAGGGTTTTGGTGTCGTCGTGATCGCTTTCGCCGTCGCCGCCTATTTCCAGTACGACACGCTGATCGTGGCGTGGCTCACCGGCTTCTATCCCACCGGCCAGATCGGCCTGTGATCATCCCTCAGCTTCACCGGAGGACGCTTCCATGACTTTCAAACTGCTCGCCGTTTCCGCCGCCTTGATCGGCATCGCCGTAACCGGCGCCGTCATCCCCGGCATCTGCGACGAGGCCGCGCGCGCGGCGCCGGTCACCGTTGCTGCCGCAAGCCAGCAGACCGCCCCTGATTTCACCGGCATCAACAACTGGTTCAACTCGAAACCGCTGAGCCTCGCCGATCTGCGCGGCAAGGTGGTGCTGGTCGATTTCTGGACCTATGGCTGCGTCAACTGTGTCAACACGCTGCCGCACGTCACCGACCTCTACGCAAAATACAAGGACAAGGGCCTCGTCGTGGTCGGCGTGCACACGCCGGAATTCCCGTTCGAGCGCTCGGCCTCCAACGTGCAGGCCGCGCTGAAGCGTCACGGCATCACCTATCCGGTGGCGCAGGACAACGATTCGAAGACCTGGAACGCCTACAGCAACCAGTATTGGCCGGCGCAATACATCATCGACCAGAGCGGCAAGATCGTGTTCCAGCACGCCGGCGAAGGCCGCTATGACGAGATCGACCGCACCGTGGCAAGGCTGCTGAATGCAAACAGCTGACGTCGTGCGGTTAGACAAAGAGTCCTATAGGATAAGAGCCCGGCATGAGTCATCATGCGCAGGCCGGGCGCGATGACATAGCTGAGCAGCCAGATCGGCGCCCCAACGTCTCGCGTTGTGACGGGAGCGCCGATGCTATCGAACCTCGATCCAATCGTGCTTGCGCGCGCGCAGTTTGCATTCACGATGTCGTTCCACATCGTGTTTCCGGCGTTCTCGATCGGGCTTGCCAGCTATCTCGCCGTGCTCGAAGCGATCTGGCTGTGGACCGGCCGCGAGGTCTTTCTCAACCTGTTCCAGTATTGGCTGAAGATCTTCGCGATCGCATTCGGCATGGGCGTCGTGTCGGGCATCGTGATGTCCTACCAGTTCGGAACCAACTGGTCGGCATTTGCCGACAAGACCGGACCGGTCATCGGTCCCTTGATGGCTTACGAGGTGCTGACCGCATTCTTCCTCGAAGCCGGGTTCCTCGGCGTGATGCTGTTCGGTCTCGATCGCGTCGGCCCGAGGCTGCACTTCGTCGCGACGCTGATGGTCGCGATCGGCACGCTGATCTCGGCCTTCTGGATTCTCTCCGCCAATTCGTGGATGCAGACCCCGGCGGGCTACGCCATCAATGCCGACGGCCAGTTCGTCGTCGCCGACTGGTTCAAGGTGATCTTCAATCCGTCCTTCCCCTACCGGCTCGTGCATATGGTGCTGGCCGCCTATTTGACGACGTCGCTCGTGGTCGGCGCGGTCGGCGCGTATCACCTGCTGCGCGATCCGCATCTTGCCGGCCCCCGCGTGATGTTCTCGATGGCGATGTGGATGGCGGCACTGGTCGCGCCGGTCCAGATCCTGGCCGGCGACCAGCACGGCCTCAACACGCTGGCGCATCAACCGGCGAAGGTCATGGCGATGGAAGGGCATTACCAGAGCCACAGGGACGGTGCGCCGCTGATTCTGTTCGGCCTGCCCGATCAGGACGCCGGCCGGGTCAAATACGCGATCGAGATACCAAAGCTGTCTTCGCTCGTGCTCAAGCATTCCCTCGATGCGCCGCTCGCGGGCCTCGATACCGTCCCGCGCGAAAACTGGCCGCCGGTCCCGATCACGTTCTGGTCGTTCCGCATCATGGTCGCCCTGGGCTTCCTGATCTTCGGGCTCGGGCTGTTCAGCCTCTGGACACGCTGGCGCGGCACGCTGTTCGATTCGCGACCACTGCAC
Source organism: Bradyrhizobium sp. YR681 (assembly GCF_000282615.1). Classification (GTDB taxonomy): domain Bacteria; phylum Pseudomonadota; class Alphaproteobacteria; order Rhizobiales; family Xanthobacteraceae; genus Bradyrhizobium. Next base: position 5,739 of record NZ_AKIY01000225.1, read on the forward strand.
ATGTTCGCGCTGATGATGGGGCCGGCGGGGTTCATCGCGGTGCTCGCGGGCTGGATCACCACCGAGACTGGCCGGCAGCCGTTCACGGTCTACGGCCTGCTACGAACGACAGACGCCGCCTCGCCGCTGGCCGCGCCCGCGGTGGGCTCGTCATTGCTCGCTTTCGTCATCGTCTATTTCATCGTGTTCGCGGCGGGCGCCATTTACATCCTGCGCCTGATGGCGGCCTCGCCTCATCACGGCGAGCAGGGACCGAGCGGCGACATGCCGGCGCGCGCCGCCGGTATCACGCCGGCCGCGGGCGTTGCCGGCCAGGGGGCGCCGTCATGACCGCCGCGGTCGACCTCGCCACCGTCTGGGCTTTCATCATCGCTTTCGCGGTGTTCGTCTATGTCGTGATGGACGGATTCGATCTCGGCCTCGGCATGCTGTTTCCGTTGTTTCCAGACAAGGCCGACCGCGACGTCATGATGAACAGCGTCGCGCCGGTGTGGGACGGCAACGAGACCTGGCTGGTGCTCGGCGGCGGCGGCCTGATGGCAGCCTTTCCGCTTGCCTACGCGGTGCTGATGCCGGCGCTCTATACGCCGATGATCGCGATGCTGATCGGCCTCGTCTTCCGCGGCGTCGCCTTCGAATTCCGCTGGCGCACGACCGCGGCACGAAACCGCTGGGACCTTGCCTTTGCCTTGGGATCGCTGCTGGCGGCTCTGGCGCAGGGCGTCGCGCTCGGCGCCATCCTGCAAGGCGTGCATGTCGAGGGGCGGCATTATGCCGGCGGCTGGTGGGACTGGCTGACGCCGTTCAGCGTCTTGACCGGAATTGCCCTGATGATCGGCTATTGCCTGCTCGGCGCCAGCTGGCTCATTCTGAAGACCGAAGGCGCGCTGCGCGAGAAGGCCTATCGGCTGAGCTGGTATCTGCTGTTCGCGATGCTGGCGGCGATCGCCATCGTCAGCATCGCCACGCCGTTTCTCAGCATTCAATACGCGCAGCGCTGGTTCGCCTGGCCGAACATCGTCCTGGTCGCGCCGGTGCCGCTCGCGGTCGCCGCCGTCACCGCGCTGTTGATACGCAGCCTCGGGCAGAAGCAGGACGCCCGGCCGTTCTTCCTCGTTTTGGCATTGTTCGCGCTGTCCTATGTCGGGCTCGGCATCAGCATGTATCCCTACATCGTGCCGCAGAGCATCACGATCTGGCAGGCGGCTGCGCCGCAGAACAGCCAGATCTTCATGCTCGTCGGCGTCGCCGGACTGGTGCCGCTGATTCTCGGCTACACCGGCTGGGCCTATTGGGTGTTCCGCGGCAAGGTCCGGGCCGGGAGCGGTTATCATTGATGCCGCGCAAGGCAGAGCCGGGGCCGCTGGGGCGACGGTTGCTATGGTTCGCCATTCTCTGGCTCGGCGGGGTCGGCACCGTCGCGGTGATTTCGTTCGGCCTCAGGCTGTGGCTTGCGCCGAAATGATCGGCCCCGTGGTCAAGTGGATCGCTTTCAGCTCAAAAAACGCGACGACCAGATCGACCGCGCCGTCGCGAAGCTGCTGAACACGCGCAAGCGCCTGCACCTTAAGTCGCCGATGAGACGCCCTGCGATTACGGCTTGACTCGACGGCGCGTGCCGTGGAGTTTTCACGTCCAGGGAAGCCCGCCGGTCGCGATGGACGACAGAGAAACCGAAAATCAAGTTCGCCTTCGCAGCAGCCATTCGCGCCAAGAGCGCCTGCTCGGGGCGGGTATTGGGATCGCGCTCTTGCTGTTCAGCCGCGGGGAGCTCGCCATCGTCAGTTTCCTGCTGATCGCGATCGGCCTTGTGTTCATCTACAAGGCGACCTTCGACGCCGATGAGCTTTGGACTATCGCCCTTGACATGGTCGTCGTCGAAAGGAAATGGCCATTTAGCCAGCAGAGCGTCCGATTCATCCGGAGAGAGGACATATCGAAAATTCGGATCGATCGCGACAAGACCAATCAGACGTGTTTTCGCCTCACTCTACAGCTGACTTCGGGTGATCGTCTGACATCGCCGCCACTTCCCGAAATCACGCATGTCCGCGAAACCACCGCAGAGATCGCCGAACAGCTTGGCATCGTCGACATTGATCCTCCGGCGAATCCTCTTGATGCGACCAATGCAGAGATACGGCTTGGCGAGCCCGTCGGACCGGCCATCGGCCGTGGCACCCGGATCATCACGCTGATCATCGCCGGCCTGTGCACGATTCCCTATGCATACAAGTTCTGGAACGGTTTGCCCCTCGCTATCGGCGAGATCATCTTCCTGTTCGTCGGTCCGGTCGTGGGCTTCCTCTTTTTCCGACATGCGCACACATCTGCCGGTTCGTTCTGGATCGTGCGCCAGGGCGAACTGCGCGTCGAGCGGCTGACTCGCGACGGGCAGCCACGCGTGGATACGATCACAGGCGGCGACGTCGACTCGATTTCGATCGAGCGCGACAGTAGAGCCGAGGAAGAACGTTACGTCGTCAGAGTCGACCGCGTCGGCAAGCAGAAATTCCTGAGCCCGGGCATTGGGACGCAGGATGAGACGCGCGCGGTGGCTGCGGAAATCGCCTTGCGTCTCGGGGTTGCGCCCGAGCGCGTGCGTCAATGAGCCGTTAACACCCTTGTTGCTTGACTCCACGGACCCGTCCGTGGAGGTTCGCAGCCCTCGGAATCAGCCGCCCGCTATGGACGACGCGCCTACCAGCACCGACATCCGCCTTCGCGAAGGCGCCTCGATCGCGCAGCGGCTTGTCATGTCCGCCTTTGCCGCGGCCGTCGCGCTGTGCTTCACGCCGGGCCTGTTCACGCACGATACGCTGGAAATCATCATCTCGGTGGTCGCGCTGCTGGTGGGAGCGGGGTTCGTCGTCGGCATCATGATGGCCCCTGCGGTGGTGTGGATCATCACGTCGGACGAGATCCTGATCGGACGGCAAAGCCCGTTCGGAAAGCTGCGCACGCGGATCGTCGGGAAAGACGACATTGCGGCGCTGCAGGTTCCCGGCAGCAAGCGGGTGAAGGCCCGCTTTCAACTCGTCTTCACGCTGGCCTCGGGAGAGCGCCTGACATCCCCGCCGATCGCCGACGTCACCCATGTTCGCGACACCGTGGCGCGGATCGCGGCGCAGTTCGAGGTTCCCAATGTCGAGGAGCCCGTCAATCCGCTCGATGCCAGCAATCCCGAGATGCATCTCGGCGAGCCGCTCGAGGCGTTTTCCGCGCGGGACATCCGGATCGTCGCGTTGATCGCCGTCGCCTTGTCTGCCGTGCCCTACGCCTACAAGCTCTGGCGCGGATGGCCGCCCACCCATGTCGACATCCTGCTGCTGCCGCTCGGCGCGATCGCGGCATTTGCCGTCTACCGCTACGCCAACCTCCTGACCGGCGCGTTCTGGATCATCCGCGAGGGCGATATCCGCGTCGAAAGGCTGTGGGGCGACGGCCAGCCGCGCGCCGACCATATCGAGGGGCAGGACGTGAAGACAATCACCGTCGATCGCCGCGGCCGGTCCGAGGACGAGCACTGCATCGTCACGATCCGGCTGCGCTCGGGGCGACGGTTTCGCAGCCCCCGGATCGGCTCGCGGCTCGAGGCCCGCGCGGTGGGGACGGAAATCGTGCGGCGGCTCGGGATCGCGGCGGAGAGCAACAGGATCTAGCTGGGAGCCATCGCCAATTGTCGAAGTTGATCTCGCCGCGCGTTCGGTCTGCGCCTCTCCCGCTTGCGGGAGAGGTCGCCGTGCAGCGGCGGGTGAGGGTTCTGTCCTCTGGGGGAGTGTCCCTTTGCGGAAACACCCTCTCCCCGGCCCTCCCCCGCCAGCGGGGGAGGGAGCGCACCGGCCTCTTGGCCACAATCACGGTTTTACGCGCCATCCCCTGTTTGTGGCATTGCCGGGGTCTCGTCAAAAAACCAAAGCATTCTCGTGACATACCAGCCGGGCGCGCCATCAACTTGCCACGAAGCTGCCCCTGAGTTCAGATGGTTCCGAATGATTTGCGCTGTGGCAGCGGGGAGAGCTTGAAATGACGGATTTTCGTCGCCTGACCGGGGCGTTGATTGCTGCGATGGGGCTGATCCTGTCCGCGCCCCACGCCTCCGCCCAGCAGCCCGACCGCGGCGACGAGCCCGGGCTGGTCGCTGACGATGCCTACGAGCTCGATCCGGAATGGCAGAAGCAGGTGGTCTACTTCCGCACCACCGAAGCGCCCGGCACGATCATCGTCTCGACCGCCGAACGGCATCTCTATCTGGTGCAGCCCGGTGGGCGCGCGATCCGCTACGGCATCGGCGTCGGCCGCGACGGTTTTCAGTGGCAGGGGCTGGTGAACATCACCAACAAGAAGGAGTGGCCGGACTGGACGCCGCCGCCGGAGATGATCCAGCGCCAGCCCTATCTGCCGCGCTTCATGGCCGGCGGCCCCGGCAACCCGCTCGGCGCCCGCGCCATGTATCTGGGCACCACGGTCTACCGCATCCACGGCACCAACCGGCCCGACACGATCGGCACCAAGGTGTCCTCGGGCTGCTTCCGGCTCGTCAACCGCGACGTCGCCGATCTCTATGATCGCGTCCCGGTCGGCACCAAAGTCGTCATCCGGCAGAAGCCCGAACTCTAGGGCTATGGTTTGCGCATGATCCCCCGGATCATGCTCGGCGCCCTCCTCCCAATTCCTTTTCCCGATTTTTCGAGAGAGCAACATGATGCGCACATTTCGAGGCGGCCTGCTGATCGGGCTCGCGGTCGCCGTCCTGGTCGCCGTTCTGGCGATCATCTATGAATTCTACGACACCCGCACGCTGAAGCGCACGGTGCGCCGCGGCGAGGTGCTGTGCGGCGTCAACAAGGGCCTGCCCGGCTTCTCGATCCCCGACGACAAGGGCAACTGGACCGGCTTCGACGTGGATTTCTGCCGCGCGGTGGCCTCGGCCATCTTCAACGATCCGGCCAAGGCGAAGTTCGTTCCGCTCGACGCCGGCGAACGCTTCAAGGAGTTGCAGAGCCGGAAGGTGGACATCCTCTCGCGCAACTCGACCTGGAGCATGGCGCGCGAGCTCGACTACGATCTCTATTTCCCGGCGGTCGCCTATTACGACGGCGCCGGATTCATGCTGCCGCGTTCGCGCAACAAGGAGACCTCGCTCGACCTCGACGGCAGCAAGGTCTGCGTGCAGGCCGGCACCACCACGCTGCTCAACGTCGCCGACTACTTCAAAGCCAACAACATGAAGTATGAAGAGGTGAAGTTCGACAAGCTGGACGACGTGGTGAAGGCCTACGACACCGGCAAGTGCGACACGCTCTCCGCCGATGTCTCTCAGCTCTACGCGCTGCGGCTGAACCTCGGCAAGCCCGGCGACCACATGATCCTGCCGGACATGATCTCCAAGGAGCCGCTCGCCCCCGTCGTGCGCCAGCGCGACGACGACTGGATGATGATCGTAAAGTGGACGCTCTACGCCATGATCAACGCCGAAGAGCTCGGCGTCACCTCGGAGAACATCGACGAGGCCCTGAAGTCGAAGAAGCCTGAGGTGATGCGGCTGGTCGGCACCGAGGGCAATTACGGCGAGCAGCTCGGCCTCACCAAGGACTGGGTCGTCCGCATCATCCGCCACGTCGGCAATTACGGCGAGATGTACGAGCGCAACATCGGCGAGAAGTCGAAGCTGAAGATCCCGCGCGGGATGAACCAGCTGTGGAATGCCGGTGGCGTGCAGTACGCGCCGCCGATGAGGTAAAGGACGGTCTAACCGCCGTCATTGCGAGCGAAGCGAAGCAATCCAGATACGCCCCGCGGTGAAAGTCTGGATTGCTTCGTCGCAAGGGCTCCTCGCAATGACGAGGCGAGAGCCTTCATCCCTCCGGACCCGTAGCCCGGATGGAGCGCAGCGCAATCCGGGGCGGTCTCGCCGCGCGGAGAGAACCCGGATTTCGCTGCGCTCCATCCGGGCTACAAGACCCAGATCAATATCCCCGCGCCCGCGCCAGCTGCTCGGTGTGGTAGTTGGCGTCGCCGAACAGCTCCTCGCACACGCGTGCGCGCTTCATGAAGAAGCCGATGTCGAACTGGTCGGTCATGCCCATGCCGCCGTGCATCTGCACGCCCTCCTGCACCGCGCGGGTGGCGGTGGTGCCGGCACGCGCTTTCGCGACCGCGACGGCTGAAGCGGCTTTCGTGACATCCGCATCCAGCGCCTGCAGCGCCTTTATGATGGCGGCGCGGGTGATCTCGATGTCGACATAGAGCTCGGCGGCGCGGTGCTGCAGCGCCTGGAATTCGCCGATCAGCTTGCCGAACTGCTTTCGGTTCTTGAGGTATTCGACGGTGCGGTTGAAGACCTCGTCGCTGAGGCCGACCATTTCGGCGGCGACCGCGCCGCGGCCGATGTCCAGCACGCCGTCGAGCAGCGCAGCGCCCTGGTCGACCTCGCCGAGCACGCTGTCGGCGGTGACCTCGACATTGGCAAGCTCGATCCGCGCCGCATTGTGCGCGTCGACCATGATGGTGCGCTCGATCGCAACGCCCTTGGCTTTGGGATTGACCAGGAACAGCGTCAAGCCCTCGCGTTCGCCGGCGGAGCCGGCGGTACGCGCGGCGACGATGGAGAGATCGGCGACGTGGCCGTCGACCACCAGCGCCTTGGCGCCGGAGAGCTTGAAGCCGTTGCCGGCACGCACGGCCTGAAGGCTGGTCTGGAGCGGGCGATGCTTTGCGCCCTCGTCGATCGCAAGCGTCGCGAGCAGCGAGCCGTTCGAAATCTTCGGCAAGAACTCCGACTTCTGTGCGGCATTACCGCCGAGGTTCAGCGCCGAGGCCGCGACCACGCTGGTGGCGAGAAACGGCGACGGCATCAGGGTGCGGCCAATCTCCTCCATGATGATGCCGGCCTCCATGAAGCCGAGACCGCTGCCGCCAAACTCTTCCGGCACCAAGAGGCCGGCAAAGCCCATCTCGGCGAAGGAATGCCAAAGCTCCTTGGAGAAGCCGGTGGGATCCTTGGCATCGCGCAAGGAGCGCAGGTGCGACACCGGCGCCTTGTCGCTGATCAGCCCGCGCGCGCTGTCGCGGAGCATGGATTGTTCTTCGGTGAGGACGAGGGCCATGTGCGTGTTTCCGATTCGAAATCTATTTTGTCTTGGTCATTCCGGGATGGCCCGAAGGGCCAGGCCCGGAATCCATACTCCCGACCGGTGGTTATGGATTCTCAGATGCGCAATTGCGCATCTTAGCTCGCGCTACGCGCGCCCCGGAATGACGGGTGGTGAAAGCGTGGCTTACGCTCCCGGCAGATCCAGGATGCGCTTGGCGACGATGCCGAGCATCACCTCCGTGGTGCCGCCCTCGATCGAGTTGGCCTTGGTGCGCAGCCAGGCGCGCGGACGGGCGCCTTGCCTGGAGCGTTCGCTCTCCCATTCCAGCGCATCGACGCCGCCGGCCGACATCAGGATCTCGTAGCGGCGCTTGTTGAGCTCGGTGCCGTAATATTTCATCGCCGACGAGAACGCCGGATGCGCCTGCCCCGCCTTGGCGAGATCGACGGCACGCTCGGCGCAAGCGGCAAGCGCGGCCTCGTCGACGTCGAAACTGGCGATCCGGCCGCGCAGCATGGAATCATCGAGCCTGCCTTGCGTATCGGAGCCGACGGAGTCGGCCGCTATCTGGCCGAGCGGACGGCCGACGCCGCGCTCGCCCATCCCTGAAATCATCGCGCGCTCGTGCTGGAGCAGATATTTCGCGACGTCCCAGCCGCGGTTGACTGTACCGACCACATGCGACTTCGGCACGCGGACGCCGTCGAAGAAGGTTTCGCAGAACGGCGAGTAGCCGGAGATCAAGAGGATCGGCTTGGTCGTCACACCCTTCGAGGTCATGTCGAACAGGATGAAGCTGATGCCGTCATGCTTCTTGGCGGCGGGATCGGTGCGGACGAGACAGAAGATCCAGTCGGCGTAATTGGCGTAGGAGGTCCAGATCTTCGAGCCCGTGATGACGAAATCGTCGCCGTCGCTCTCGGCGCGGGTCTGGAGCGAGGCGAGATCGGAGCCGGCGTTCGGCTCGGAATAACCCTGGCACCAGCGGATCAGCCCTGCCGCGATCTTCGGCAGATGCTCCTTCTTCTGGGCTTCGTTGCCGTACTTGAGCAGCGCGGGTCCGAGCATCCAGATGCCGAAGCTCGACAGCGGCGGACGGGCGCCGATCTTCGCCATTTCCGCGCGCAGCACCTTGTGCTCGGCCGCGCTGAGGCCGCCGCCGCCATACTCCTTGGGCCAATCCGGCACGGTCCAGCCCTTGTCGCGCATACGCTCGAACCAGATGCGCTGCGGCTCGGAGGCGAATTTCGTATTGCGTCCGCCCCAGAACACGTCGGCGTCCGAGGTCGCGGGCTTGCGCATTTCCGGCGGGCAATTGGCCTCCAGCCAGGCGCGCGTCTCGGCGCGAAATTGTTCGAGATCGGCGGTCTCAGTTTCACTCATGGTCGTTTCCATCAATCAAAAAGACTTGTTGGGCGCGACTCTGGGCCATCGCCTTGTGGAATTCAACCACTTCCGTGACGCTGCATTCGGCTATAGTCGCCGCCACTCCGGTGCTTGAAAACAAAGAGGAAACCAGAATGCGCCTGAAACTTCTTTCGCCTGGCGAAATGAACGAGAGCCAGCGGCAGACCTATGACGAGTCGATTGCCGGCAAGCGCGGCAAGCCGCCGGCGCCGATGATGGCCTGGCTCAACAGCCCCGACATGGCCCGTCACGCCACGCGGCTCGGCGAAGTCCTGCGCTACGACACGATATTCCCCGCCAGGCTTTCGGAGATCGCGATCCTGGTGACGGCGCGCCACTGGACCGCGCATTACGAATGGTACGCGCATAAGCGCCTCGCGCTCGCCGGCGGCATGGACCCTGAAATCATCGACGCCATCCGCGACCGCCGCACGCCTGTCTTCGACGACCCCAGGGGCAGGATGATCTACGACGTCGCAAAATCGCTGCATGAGGGCCACGGCGTCGAGAAGGGGCTTTACGACGAGGCCGTAAAACTGCTCGGTGAGCGCGGCGTGGTCGAGGTGATCGGGCTGTGCGGCTATTACACCATGGTGTCGATGACGCTGAACACGTTTGAGTTCGAGCTGCCCGAGGGTGAGGCACGGGAGCTGTCATAGTTTCGCATCAGGAAACGCAGGGTTTCGGGATGGGCCAGTAGCACTGCCCCGGCGCCGGACTTATGTGGAGTTCAGCAGGGAGCACCACCATGTCGCAAAGCCAAGCCGTCGCCGCCGGCACCAGGATCGGCCACGTCCACCTCAAGGTCGCCGACCTCGATCGCGCGCTCGGCTTTTATTGCGGCGTGCTCGGCTTCGAGCTGATGCAGCGCATGGGTTCTGGCGCCGCCTTCATCTCGGCCGGCGGCTATCATCACCACATCGGGCTCAACACCTGGGAGAGCAAGGGCGGCTCGCCGCCGCCGCCGGGCACCACCGGGCTGTTCCACACCGCGATCCTCTATCCGACACGGCCGGCGCTGGCGGACGCGCTGCACCGGGTGCTCACGGCCGGCATTGCGCTCGACGGCGCGAGCGACCACGGCGTCAGCGAAGCGCTGTACTTGCGCGATCCCGACCAGAACGGCGTCGAGCTGTATTGGGACCGGCCCAGGGAGCAATGGCCGTTCAGTGCGGATGGCAAGCTGGCGATGATCACCAAGCGGCTGGATGTGGAGGGGTTGCTGAAGCAGCGGGAGGCTTAATCTCCGCTCCCTCCTCTCGTCATTGCGAGGAGCGAAGCGACGAAGCAATCCAGACTGCCTCTGCGGAAAGATTCTGGATTGCTTCGCTGCGCTCGCAATGACGGAGTTTGTGGCGGCCTTGGCGACTCTAGGCCGCCTTCACCCGCGGCTTCCCCCGCACCATGATCAACGCCGCCGCCATCACTTCCAGCGCGATGCAGAGATAGAACGGCAGCGAATAGCCGCCGGACCAATCGCGCAAGGCTCCGACGACGCCCGGGCCGAACGCGTACGTCACCTGGTTGATCGCGGTGTTCAGGCTGATCAGCACGCCGAAAGAGGCCGAGTCGAATTCCCGCTGCACGATCAGCGACGGCAGCGTGATGAGATTGCCGACCGAGAAGCCGAACACCGCACAGGCCGCGATCAGGGCGTAGTCGTTGTGGATGTTGATGACGACGCACAGTGCCGCGGCCTGGCTCAGGAATGACAGCGCCGATGCCAGCCGCTGGTTGAGGCGGTCGATCACCAGCGAGAACAGCACCCGGCCGACCACCGCCATCGCGGTCAGCACCGCGACCGCCACGGCGGCACGCTCGCGGCCGATCACGGGATCGAGGAACGAGATCAGATGCACGATGAAGCCGACCTGCGCGAACAGCACCAAGGCAAAGGCAATGGTCACCGTGAGGAAGCCGACGTCGCGCAGCGCCCAGCTGCGGATCTGCGCCGATGATTGCGGCTTTGCCTTCGCAGCCGCCTGCCAGCCGTGGAGATCGGGCGGGCGCCCGACGAACAGCAAAATCACCGGGACGAGCAGCACCAGCATCGCGCCGGCGGTGAAGTACATCGCGCTGGCGAAGCCGGCATGGCCGATCAATGTCACCAGCAGCGGCACGCCGACGATGCCGCCGAAGCTGGCGCCGTTCAGCGCCAGGCTGATCGCCATGCCGCGCTTGTGGTCGAACCACAGGCTGATCGTGTTGGTGATCATGGCCAGACTGGTGCCGGCCCAGCCGAACGCGAGCACGGCATCGGCAAGGTAGAGCTGCCAGGGTTCGCGCACCGCGCCGATCGCGACAGCTGCTGCCGCCATCGCCAGCGTGCCCGCGATCAGGCAGAGGCGCGGGCCATATTTCCGGACGGCTTCGCCGACGAACACGACCAGCAGCGCACCGAACAAATAGAAGAAGGTCGTCCCTGCAGAGATCAGCGAGGCCGGCCAGCCCCGCGCGCGCTGGAGCTCGGCGACGTAGACGCTCTGGCCGTAGAAGCCGAGTCCCCAGCCGAAGGTCGCGAGCAGGAAACAGACCGCGACGATGCGCCAGCCTTCGTAACGGAGCGAGGATTCGTCGATGGGCGCGCCGGGGCGGGGATTGTCGAGCATTGCGCTTGTCCTTGGTTTCCCCCGCGAGCGCCGTGCTTCACGCCCGCCTGTTCATGACAAGCATCATGTAACAACCGAGCCCTCGAAAATCACTTCGACAGCGATCGAACTATCAACGTTGCTGACAGCCTCCCGCCAACTCAGATCGCATCCGGGAACTCGCCCATCGCCGCCTCCAGCCGCGCCCTGCGGCGGCGCGCCCAGGAGACCAGCGAAAGCACGGCAAGACCGAGAACCACCGGCGGGAACACCACCATGTTCACGGCGGACCAGCCGTAATTCGCAAGCAGCTGCCCGGAGGAGAACGAGCCGATCGCCATCATGCCGAACACGAGGAAATCGTTGAAGGCCTGCACCTTGTTGCGCTCCTGCGGGCGGTGCGTCTCCAGCACCAGCGCGGAGGCGCCGATGAAGGAGAAATTCCAGCCGATACCGAGCACGACCAGCGTGGCCCAGAAGTGCATCGCGGTGATGCCGGAGAGACCGATCGTAGCCGCGCCCGCTTCGAGCAGCAGGCCGGCTGCGACGATTCTGGGCGCGCCGAAGCGTGCGATCAATGCGCCGGTGAAGAAGCTCGGCCCGTACATGGCGACGATGTGCCACTGAATGCCGAAATTGGAATCGGACAGGCTGAGGCCGCAGAGCTTCATGGCGAGCGGCGCCGAAGTCATCACCAGATTCATCATGGGATAGGAGATGACGCCGCACAAAGCCGCTGCGATGAAGCGCGGCTGGCTGACGATAGTGAGCAGCGGCCGGCCGCCATGCAGATCGGCCGGCGCGGGCTTGGGCATATCGACGCCGGCGACGATACCCATCGCGACCAGTGCGACTGCGGCCTGCACCAGGAAGCTGAAGGCGAACAGATAAGGCGACCAGACATCCATGGTCCATTGCACGAGCTGCGGACCGAGCACGCCGGCGAACACACCGCCCGCCATCACCCAGGACACGGCTTTCGGCCGATAGGCCGCGCTGGCGCCGTCGGCCGCAGCGAAGCGATAGGATTGCGCCACCGCGCCGTAGAGGCCGCCGAGGAAGGTCGCGACGCAGAACAGCGCGAACGAGGCGTGCAGGATCGCAAACGAGCCGAGCACGCCGGTGAGCGTGCCAAGGCCGGTGCCGACGATGAAGGCCGCGCGACGACCGAAACGGCGCGAGATCGCGCCGGTCGGCAGCGTGCCGGCGGCAAGGCCGACCACATACATCGAGATCGGCACCGTCGCGAACGACATGTCCGGCGCGAGCGTGGCGCCGACGATCGCGCCGGTAGCGAAGATCACGGCCGAATTGGCGCCGGTCAGCGCCTGCGCCGCAGCAAGGCGCACCACATTGGCACGCACGCGGGCATCGGCGTCAATTTGATCGACTGAAGTCACGTCAAGCATCGGCATTTCCGCCCAAAGGGGCTTTGTTGATTCCCGGCACTATGGAGGGGTGCGGGAGGGGGAGCAACCGGCGCAAACGGGCGCAGGCCATGCCTCTGACGCAATCGGAGGGAGTATAGCGGGCCGCGCCCTTGACGGCTTGCGTTCGATCAAATCCTATCCGCCGCGACTTCAGGAGTTTCGTTCATGTCCGTCGATATCAGGCCCACGCTCAGCGCTCCCGACGACGATCCCTGGCTGTGGCTGGAGGAGATCGAGGGCAAGCAGGCGCTCGATTTCGTGGAGCGGCAGAATCAGTTGACGCTCAGCGCGTTTGGCGGGGCGAGCTATGAGCACGACCGCGACATCCTCGCCGCGATCTACGATCGTCCGGACAACATCCCCTACGTCAGCCGGCGCGGCAACGACCTGCACAATCTCTGGAAGGACGCCACCCATCCGCGCGGCCTGTGGCGGCGGACCACGCTGGCGGAGTTTCGCAAACCCGATCCGGCGTGGGAGACCATGCTGGATATCGACCGGCTCGCGGCAAGCGAAGGCGAGGACTGGCTGCTCAGCGGGATCGCCACGATGCCCGGCAGCTCGCGCGCGATCCTGAGCCTGTCGCGCGGCGGCAGCGACGCGGTCACCTTGCGGGAATTCGACCTCGCCACCAAGAGTTTTGTGGCGGACGGTTTTACGCTGCCGGAAGCCAAGGGCGGCGCCGACTGGCTCGATGGCGACACGCTGCTGCTGTCGAGCGCCCATGGCGAGGGCATGGCGACTGCTTCCGGCTATTCGCGGACAGTTCGCCTGTGGCGGCGCGGCCAGCCCGTCGATCAGGCGCAAGTGATCCTCGAGACCACCGCCGATCACATGGCGATGTCAGGCATGGTCGACGACACCGGCGCGGTCCCGCGCAGCTGGATCGTCGACCAGATCGACTTCTTCAACCATGCCATCTGGCTGCGTGATGCGACCGGCACGACGACGAAGCTCGATCTGCCGACCGGCATCTGGATGCAGGCCGATGGCGACTGGTTCGCGATGAAGCTGCGCAAGGACTGGTCGGTCGAAGGCCGAACCTATGTCACCGACACCGTGCTCGGCCTATCGCTCTCCGCGTTCCTCGCCGGCCGCCGCGATTTTGCGGTCCTGTTCGAGCCGGCACCTCGGCGCGCGCTGCAAGGCCTGTTCTGGGTGGCGGGAAAGCTGGTGCTGTCGATCCTCGACGAACTCAAGCCGCAGTTCGAAATCCGCACGCCGTCCGCCAGCGGCTGGGGCCGCGAGACGCTTCCCGGCCTGCCGCAGATCGGCGTCGTCGACATCTGGCCGCTCGATCGCCATCCGTCCGAGAGCAATGGCGACCTGCTCGCCAATGTGCAGGATCCTCTGACGCCGCCCTCGCTGCTGCTGATCGCGCGCGGCGTCGCAAGCCCGACCGTCCTGAAGCAGGCGCCGAAGACGTTCACCGCCGACGGCCTCGTGGTGACACAGCACGAGGCGATCTCGGTCGACGGCGAGCGCATCCCCTATGTCCAGACCGGCCCCGCCGAGGAGACCGGCGATGCGCCGGTCTATATGAGCGCCTATGGCGGCTTCGCCGTCGCGGTGAAGCCATACTACCATCCGTCGCTCGGCAAGCTGTGGCTGGAGCGCGGCGGCACCACCGTGCAGGCGAATTTGCGCGGCGGCGGCGAGTTCGGCACGCGCTGGCACGATGCCGGCCGGCTCGCCGGAAAGAAGCTGTCGCATGACGATTTCGCGGCCGTCGCCGCCGATCTCGTCCGCCGCGGCGTCACGAAACCGAAACGCATCGCCGCGCAGGGCGGCTCGAACGGCGGCATCCTCATCACCAACATGCTGGTGCGCTACCCCGAGCGTTTCGGCGCGCTGTTCTGCACCATCCCGCTGATCGACATGCGCCGCTACACAAAGCTGCTCGCGGGCGCGAGCTGGATCGCGGAATATGGCGATCCCGACAAGGCGGAGGAGTGGGAGTGGCTGAAGACCTACTCCGCCTATCACAATGTGAGGGCCGGCCAGTCCTATCCGCCGATCCTGATCGCGACCACGCGACGCGACGACCGCGTCCATCCCGGCCACGCGCGCAAGATGGCGGCGAAGCTTCAGGCGATGGGCTACGAGGCCTGGTTCTACGAACCGGAAGCGGGCGGCCACGGCTACGGCAAGGACAACAAGGAGCGCGCCGGCTTCGAGGTGCTCGGCTTCCGATTCCTGAAGGACAAGATCGGCTGGCTGGACGGCGAGGCCTGACGGGCGCTTGAGTGAATCGGGCACAAGCCCATCGGGTGGTGCACCTCTCCCGCTTGCGGGAGAGGTCGACGCGCTCGAAGAGCGCGGCGGGTGAGGGCTTTCTCCTC
>NZ_AKIY01000226.1 GCF_000282615.1 Bradyrhizobium sp. YR681
GCTCTTGCCGCTGATCCACCTCAAGAAGCTCCTGAAGATCGACGACGGCGCCGCCTCCGATCCCGAGAACGGCTTCATCGTGGTCACGCAGGTCGGCAGCCAGACGTTCGGCATCGTCGTCGACGGCGTCTTCCACACCGAAGAAATCGTCGTGAAGCCGATGTCGACGAAATTGCGTCACATCGACATGTTCTCCGGCAACACCATTTTGGGCGATGGCGCTGTGATCATGATCATCGACCCGAACGGTATCGCCAAGGCGCTCGGCGCCGCCGGCTCCTCGGCCCATGACATGGGCGACGAGAACGGGGCGCACCACATCGGCTCGGGCGAGCAGACCACCTCGCTGCTCGTGTTCCGCGCCGGCTCGTCCCAGCCCAAGGCGGTCCCGCTCGGGCTCGTCACCCGCCTGGAAGAGCTCCCGGCCGACAAGATCGAGTTCTCCAACGGCCGCTACATGGTGCAGTACCGCGAGCAGCTGATGCCGCTCGTCGCCATGGAGAGCGTCACCATCGCAAGCCAGGGCGCCCAGCCGATCCTGGTGTTCGCCGACGACGGCCGCTCCATGGGCCTCGTCGTCGACGAGATCATCGACATCGTCGAGGAACGGCTCAACATCGAGGTCGGCGGCTCCTCCTCCGGCATTCTCGGCTCGGCCGTGATCAAGGGCCAGGCCACCGAAGTGATCGACGTCGGCCACTTCCTCCCGATGGCGTTCTCCGACTGGTTCACCCGCAAGGAGATGAAGCCGTCGATGCACTCGCAGTCGGTGCTGCTGGTCGACGATAGCGCGTTCTTCCGCAACATGCTGGCGCCCGTCCTCAAGGCCGCCGGCTACCGCGTCCGCACCGCGCCGACCGCGCAGGAGGGCCTCGCAGCGCTCCGTGCCCAGAGCTTCGACGTGGTCCTGACCGACATCGAGATGCCCGACATGAACGGGTTCGAGTTCGCCGAGACCATCCGCTCCGACAGCAATCTCGGCGCGATGCCGATCATCGGCCTGTCGGCGCTGGTGTCGCCGGCGGCGATCGAGCGCGGCCGTCAGGCCGGCTTCCACGACTATGTCGCCAAGTTCGACCGCCCCGGCCTGATCGCGGCGCTGAAGGAACAGACCGCGGGTGCCGCCGGCGCCTCCGAGCTGAACCGGGCCGCGGCGTAAGCAGGACAGGGACCAGGAGACACCAGGATGAGCAACAAGACGCAAATTGGCGAAGGCGCCATGGTCGAATACGTCACCGCGATGATCGGCGGCCAGCTGTTCGGCCTGCCGATCTCGCGGGTGCAGGACGTGTTCATGCCCGAGCGCGTCACCCGCGTTCCCCTGTCCTCGCGCGAGATCGCGGGCGTGCTGAACCTGCGCGGCCGCATCGTCACCGTGGTCGACATGCGCGCCCGTCTCGGCCTGCCCAAGCCCGAGGACGGCCAGACCCCGATGGCGGTCGGTGTCGACCTGCGCGGTGAATCCTATGGCCTCCTGATCGACCAGATCGGCGAGGTCCTGCGCCTGCCCGAGGCCGGCATGGAAGAGAACCCCGTCAACCTCGACCCCCGCATGGCCAAGCTCGCCGGCGGCGTCCACCGTCTCGACGGTCAGCTCATGGTCGTCCTCGACGTCGATCGCGTGCTCGAACTCGCCCCCGAGATGATGGCGGCCTGATACGCCGGCGCACCCGCCGACGTACCTGCAATTGGAAGTGCCCCCGCAAAGGGGGAAGGAAGCAGAGGTTCACATGCGAACTTGTCTCGTCGTTGATGATTCCAGCGTCATCCGCAAGGTTGCGCGCCGGATCCTGGAGGGCCTCGACTTCCAGATCCTCGAAGCCGAGGACGGTGAGAAGGCGCTGGAGGCCTGCAAGCGCGGTTTGCCCGACGCGGTGCTGCTCGACTGGAACATGCCGATCATGGACGGCTACGAGTTTCTCGGTCACCTGCGCCGCATGCCCGGCGGCGACCAGCCGAAGGTGGTGTTCTGCACCACCGAGAACGACGTCGCGCACATCGCGCGTGCGCTGCACGCCGGCGCCAACGAGTACATCATGAAGCCCTTCGACAAGGACATCGTGACGGCAAAATTCCAGGAAGTCGGACTAATCTGAGCGACCGCCCGGAGGCTGGACGGATCCTTCGGCGATTGTTTTCAACTGAACCGTTTCAGTCTGAGTTGGTGAGTAATGAGTGTTGCGTTCGCAGGTAATTCGACTACGAGCTCGTCGCGCGAAGCCGGGCCGCTGCGGGTGATGATCGTCGACGACTCCGTCGTCATCCGCGGTCTGATCTCGCGCTGGGTCGGTGCCGAGCACGACATGGAGGTCGCGGCCTCGCTGCGCACCGGGCTCGAAGCGGTCAACCAGATCGAGCGCATCAATCCCGACGTTGCCGTGCTCGACATCGAAATGCCTGAGCTCGACGGCATCTCGGCACTGCCGCAATTGCTGGCGAAGAAGCGCGATCTCGTCATCATCATGGCCTCGACTCTGACCCGCCGCAACGCGGAGATCAGCTTCAAGGCGCTGTCGCTCGGCGCGGCCGACTACATTCCGAAGCCGGAATCCACCCGCGAGGCATCGGCTGCGGACATCTTTCATCACGATTTGATCCAGAAGATCCGCCACCTCGGTGCGCGGCTGCGCCGCAAGCCCGCGGTTGCCAGTCCGCCGCTCGCGCCTGCGAGCCCCGCCCCGGCTGCACGTGCACCGGTGGTCGCGCGGCCCGTCGCGTCCGCACCGGCCGTATCCGCGCCGTCGTCGGGGGCATTGTCCACGCGCCCGTTCTCGACCCAGGCGCCGAAGGTGCTGCTGATCGGCTCCTCGACCGGCGGCCCGCAGGCGCTGATGGCGCTCGTCACCGAGCTTGGCCCCGTCATCGACCGCTTCCCGGTGCTGATCACCCAGCACATGCCGCCGACCTTCACCACCATTCTCGCCGAGCATCTGGCGCGTGCGAGCCGCAAGCCGGCGGCCGAGGCGGTCGACGGCGAGCCGGTGAAGCCGGGGCGCATCTACCTCGCGCCAGGTGGCAAGCACATGCGCGTCGTGCGCAGCGGCGCGGACGTCGCGATCGCGCTCGACGACGGCCCCGCCGTCAATTTCTGCAAGCCCGCGGTCGATCCGCTCTTCACCTCCGCCATCGACATCTGGCACGGCGCCATCCTCTCCGTGATCCTGACGGGCATGGGCTCGGACGGCATGCGCGGCGGCAAGGACATCGTTGCGGCCGGCGGCAGCGTGATCGCGCAGGACGAAGCTTCCAGCGTCGTCTGGGGCATGCCCGGCGCGGCGGCCAATGCCGGCATCTGCGCGGCGATCCTGCCGCTCAACCAGATCGGCGCCAAGGTCAATCGCCTGTTCGCGGGAGACCGCGCGTGACGCCCGCAGATTACGACTATCTGCGCAAGTTCCTGAAGGAGCGCTCCGGTCTCGATCTCTCGCCCGACAAGCAGTATCTGGTCGAGAGCCGGCTGCTGCCGCTCGCGCGCAAGGCAAGCCTTCCTGGCATTCCCGATCTCGTGCTGAAGATCAGGAACGGCGACGGCCGGCTTGCATCCGACGTGGTCGAAGCCATGACCACCAACGAGACCTTCTTCTACCGCGACAAGATTCCGTTCGATCACCTGCGCGAGACCATCCTGCCCGGCCTGATCAAGGCGCGCGCGGCGCGCAAGTCGCTGCGCATCTGGTCGGCGGCGTCGTCGACGGGGCAGGAGCCCTATTCGATCGCGATGTGCATCAAGGAGATGGGCGCGGCCTTCGCCGGTTGGCGCATCGAGATCGTCGCCACCGATCTGTCGCAGGAGGTGCTGGAGAAATCCAAGGCCGGCCTCTACAGCCAGTTCGAGGTGCAGCGCGGCCTGCCGATCCAGCACCTGATGAAGTATTTTACGCAGGCCGGCGAGATCTGGCAGCTCAATGCCGACATTCGCGCGATGGTGCAGTTCCGCCAGCTCAATCTGCTGCAGGACTTCTCCCATCTCGGCACGTTCGACGTGATCTTCTGCCGCAACGTGCTGATCTATTTCGACCAGGACACCAAGGCGGTGATCTTCGAGCGCATGGCGAAGAGTCTGGAAGTCGATGGCACGCTGTTGCTCGGGGCCGCCGAATCCGTCGTCGGCATCACCGACGCGTTCCGCCCCATCGCGGATCGCCGTGGTCTCTACCAGCTCAACCCGGCGCGCTCCGGCCGCCCGATGGGTGGATTGATGCCGCAGCCGCTGAAGATCGCCGCGGCAAGGTGAACTTCTCTCCGTCATTCCGGGGCCGCGCGTAAGCGCGGAGCCCGGAATCCATAACCACAGGCCATCGAATGAGGTGGGTGGTCAGACGCGGGGCCGTTCGATCTGCCTGTGGTTATGGATTCCGGGCCCGCCCGCTTCGCGAGCGCCCCGGAATGACTGGGGCCTCACAAAATCGCATGCGGCAGGAAGCGCGATCGGTTGCCCGTGATCGGGCTCTCGTCTTCTCGGATCGACAATCCGCAGGGCTCGTGGTTCACCAGCCAGCTTCCGACCACCGGATAGAAGCCTGAAAAGTCCGGCAGCGGCGACAGCGCCTGCCGCACAAAGCCTTCTGCGCCATAAGGGCCCGTCTGCTCGTCCAGCGCCATTCCGCCGGACACCAGCGTGACGTTGGCGCCTTCGCGCGACAGCAGCGGCTTGCGGACGTAGGAGCTGCCGAGCCCGGCGGCGCGCGGATCGTCCTCGAAGAAGGCCGGCAGCAGGTTTGGATGGTTCGGAAACATCTCCCAGAGCAACGGCAAAATGCCCTTGTTGGAGAGCACCGCCTTCCATGGTGGCTCGATCCAGCGTGTGGCTGCGTCCTTGAGCTTCGCACCGAAGGCGTCCTGGAACATCCATTCCCAGGGATAGAGCTTGAAGGCGAGCGCGATGTCGCAATCGTCGAGATCGACGAAGCCGCCACCCTCGTCGCGCCAGCCGATCTGCTCGATGTCGAGCAGCCTTGTTGAAAGTCCCGCCTGGCGCGCGGTGTCCTCGAGATAAGCGAGCGTGCCGGCGTCCTCGTCATTGCCGGTGGTGCCGGCGAGATGAACATGCCGGCCGGCGGCAATCTCCTTCCACGCCGTGATCAGCCGTTCGTGGATGGAGTTGAACTGATCGGCCCGGGACGGGATGATGCGACGTTCGATGGCCTGTTCGAGCCAGGTCCATTGGAACACCGCGGCCTCGAAGATCGAGGTCGGTGTGTCCGCGTTGTATTCGAGCAGCTTTGCCGGCGACTTGCCGTCGAACTTCAGGTCGAGCCGGCCATAAAGGCTGCGGTCGTCGCGCTCCCAGCTGTCCGCGATCAAGCTCCAGAAAGCCTCCGGGATCTTGAGACGCCGCAGATGGCGCTCGTCGCCGATCACGCGGCCGGCGAGCTCCAGGCACATCGCGTCGATCTCGCCGGTCGGCGTCTCGATGCCGCGCTCGATCTCGTCGAGCGTGAAGGCGTAATAGGCGCGCTCGTCCCAATAGCGCTCGCCGCCAATGGTGTGAAAGACGAAGCCGCATTGCGCGGCGGTCTCTCGCCAGTCGTCGCGCTCGAGACAGGTGATGCGCCGCATGGATCAGCCGCCGCCCGAAAAGCCGTGGCCGAACGAGCCGAAGCCGCCGCGGCTCACGCTGCTGTGGCCGGAATCGGACGACGTGCTCGACGAGGAATGGCCAGATGAATCGCTGCTGAAAAAGCTCGATCGCGACGACCAGCGCGAGCCGCTGCTGCCGCCTGACGAACTGCTGCTGCTGCACGTCGTGGTCGTCTGCCCCGGCACGGCTCCGGGGGAGGGCTCGCAATGCTGCCGCGGCATCAGCGTGTAGGCGGTGGTGCCGACCGCGATCGTGCCCATCACCAGCAGCGCGACATGGCCGGAGCGCTTCACTTGAGGTCGCGGAGGCGGCGGCTCGGCCGGCGGCCGGCGCTTGCCGAACTGCTTGCTGGAGGGTTTCTCGGCCATATCAGTTGATCACGTCAGTAGATCATGCAGGCAGCGTTCAGCAGGCCCGCGGCAAGTGAGGACAAGCCGAGCCAGATCGCCGGGGCAAGCTCGCCGTCGGCGATCCGCGCCGACAGGTTCGGCACCGGCACCCGCACCAGGAAGAGCACGATGATCTGCACGATCAGCGCGATCGTCGCCCAGATCAGGCAGTCCAGCACATTGGCCGAATGCGCGATGGCGCTGACCAGCGGCGCCACGAAGCCGAGCAGGCTGAGGCCGAGCGCGATCGCCGCCGCCGGCTCGTTGTCGCGGATCAGCTGGAACTCGTTGTGGGGGGTGATGCGGGTGTAGACGAACAGATACGCCACGATCGCGACCAGGCCGGTGCAGAAATAGACCAGGAAGGCGGGCAGGCCGGCGAGTGATTGCAGGATCATCGTTCCCCCATCGTGCAGCGACCATTCGTCGGCGGGAGGAGGATAGCGGTTCAACGGCGGGGCGGCGATGAAGCCGCGTTGGCGTCCCCAAAAAACAAAACCCCGCCATTTGCGGCGGGGTCCAGGCTGGGAGGAGCAAGCCCTGACGGGCTCGCGGGTAAACCCAGAAGATCAGGCGGGAATGCGCTCTTCGTGCTCGTGCGGCTCGCGCAGCACGTAGCCGCGGCCCCACACGGTCTCGATGAAGTTGCGGCCTTCGGAGGCGTTGGCGAGCTTCTTGCGGAGCTTGCAGATGAAGACGTCGATGATCTTCAGCTCGGGCTCGTCCATGCCGCCATAGAGGTGGTTGAGGAACATTTCCTTGGTCAAGGTCGTACCCTTGCGGAGCGAGAGCAGCTCCAGCATCTGGTACTCCTTGCCGGTCAGGTGCACGCGCTGGCCACCGACTTCGACCGTCTTGGTGTCGAGGTTGACGACGAGGTCGCCGGTCTGGATGACCGACTGGGCGTGACCCTTGGAGCGGCGCACGATCGCGTGGATGCGGGCAACCAGCTCGTCCTTGTGGAAGGGCTTGGTCATGTAGTCGTCGGCGCCGACGCCGAGACCCTTGACCTTGTCCTCGATGCCGGCGAGGCCGGAGAGGATCAGGATCGGTGTCTTGATCTTGGAGACCCGGAGCTGCTTGAGCACGTCGTAGCCGGACATGTCGGGCAGGTTGAGGTCGAGAAGAATGATGTCGTAATCGTATAATTTACCGAGATCGACGCCTTCTTCCCCCAAATCGGTCGTGTAGACGTTGAAGCTCTCAGACTTCAGCATCAGCTCGATCGACTGCGCGACGGCGCTGTCATCTTCAATCAGCAAAACGCGCATGCCAGTTCCCCATAGTCGCCGCTCCTGGGCGTCAGGTCGGCCGCATTCGCGGCACTCAACAAAACGCCTTTGAACAACTGATTCGGATCCTGACAACAGATGGTTAACAAATCCTGATTCTGGAACGCAAGTCCCCTGGGTGCAATTTTTATCGAATCGCCCTAAGGTCTTGTGCGCGAAGCAGCTTTCGTTATCCGGTTCCGTTCAAGTTCCACTTTAAGAGACGGGCCTAACCGACTCCCGCGACTCAGCCTTCTTCTGAAGGGGAGCCACGCTCAGTCACAAAGACAGTGACGCAATGATTAATGATGCGGGTAAACACGAAGTTAAGCGCCGTTCAGAAATATGGCGAAACTTAAGGGTTTCGCCGTGAAGCCCCGGATTTCGCAGGCAACCACCTTAACGAAGGCCCTCCCATGAAGGCTGTTCCATGAAGGCCTTGGCCGAACAGATCGGCGATATCGACGGCGTCAACATCTATGGCCGCGTGGTCGGGGTCCGTGGCCTGATGGTCGAGGTGGCCGGCCCGATCCATGCGATGTCGGTCGGGGCGCGGCTCGTGATCGAGACCGGCGCCAACCGTTCCATCCCCTGCGAGGTGATCGGCTTCTCCGGCAACAACGCCGTCGTGATGCCGTTCGCCGGCCTCGACGGCGTGCGCCGCGGCTGCAAGGCCGTCATCGCCAATGCCGCCAACCAGGTGCGGCCGTCGATGGCCTGGCTCGGCCGCGTCATCAATGCGCTGGGTGAGCCGATCGACGGCAAGGGGCCGTTGCCGCAAGGGCCCTCGCCGATGCCGTTCCGCAATACGCCGCCGCCGGCGCATTCGCGCAAGCGCGTCGGCGCGCCGCTCGATCTTGGCGTGCGCGCGATGAACACCTTCCTGACCTGCTGCCGCGGCCAGCGCATGGGCATCTTCGCGGGTTCCGGCGTCGGCAAGTCCGTCCTTCTCTCCATGCTCGCGCGCAACGTCGATGCCGCGGTCAGTGTCATCGGGCTGATCGGCGAACGCGGCCGCGAGGTGCAGGAATTTTTGCAGGACGACCTCGGCGAGGAGGGCTTGGCGCGCTCTGTCGTGGTGGTCGCCACCTCGGACGAGCCGGCGCTGATGCGGCGGCAGGCGGCCTATCTCACGCTCGCGGTCGCCGAATATTTTCGCGACGAGGACCAGGACGTGCTCTGCCTGATGGACTCCGTGACCCGCTTTGCCATGGCCCAGCGCGAGATCGGCCTGTCCGCCGGCGAGCCGCCGACCGCCAAGGGCTATACGCCGACCGTATTCACCGAGCTGCCGAAGCTCCTGGAGCGTGCCGGGCCGGGCCTCGGGGAGGGCGCCATCACCGCGATCTTCACGGTGCTGGTCGACGGCGACGACCACAACGAGCCCATCGCGGATGCGGTCCGCGGCATCCTCGACGGCCACATCGTGATGCAGCGCTCGATCGCCGAGCGCGGCCGTTATCCGGCCATCAACATCCTCAAATCGGTCTCCCGCACCATGCCGAAATCGGCCGATCCGCAGTTCTGGCCTGTGATCCAGAAGGCGCGGGCGGTGATGGCGACCTATGCCGACATGGAGGAGTTGATCCGGCTTGGCGCCTACCGGGCCGGCTCCAGCCCGGAGGTCGACGAGGCAATCCGCCTGCACGAGCCGCTGGAAGCCTTCCTGCGCCAGCGCAAGGACGAAAATGCCTCACTTGCGGACGGTTACCGCCAGTTGGCGCAAATCCTCGGCAATTTGGAAACGGAACGCTAACTTTGTCCCGTCATCATCCTATCCCACAGAGTAGCAGAGCCGGTCTTGGCCCCCGTCGGGCCTGTGGGGAGACCGGTGTCGTCCCACGCGTAGCCATGGGACTTCTGGGGAGTACGAGTCGATGAAGTCACGTGATACCCTCATCCGCCTGAAGAAATTTCAGGTCGACGAGAAGCGCCGCCGGGTCACCCAGATCGAGACCATGATCGCCGACTTCCAGCGGATGTCGACCGATCTTGAACGCGAGATCACGACCGAGCAGGAGCGTGCCGGGATCAACGATCCCTCGCACTTCGCTTATCCGACCTATGCCAAGGCCGCGATCCAGCGCCGTGAGAACCTGACCCGCTCGGCCGACGAACTGAAGGGCCAGCTCGACGAAGCCAAGGCTGCTCTGGCCGAGGCCTTCGAGGAGCTGAAGAAGGTCGAGCTCCTCGACGAGCGCGACCAGGCCCGCGAGCGCGCCGAGGAAAACGCCCGCGAGCAGGCCGACCTCGACAGCATCGGCCTGATGCGCGCCCGCATCGGCGCCGTCGCCTGAAGACGCAAGCAGCGGTCAAACCGCCGAGATTTGCAGAACCCGGACCCGCAAGGTCCGGGTTTTCGCATTTGCTATCCACAGTGTGGCGCCCCCGCCCCTTGGTGATGGGCTTGGCCGCGCGCTATGGTAGCGCAGTGCCAGGGCCTGCGCGGAACGCGACGGGCCGTGCGTGGGGGGCTGAATGCTGACGCCAGCGGAGCTGGTCGGGCTGATTGAGGCGGTCGCCAAGGGCGATCAGGCCGCGTTCGAGCGTCTCTACGCCGCCACCCGTGCGAAACTCTATGGCGTGGTCCTCCGTATCTTGCGTCGACAGGATCTCTCGGAGGAGGTCATTCAGGAGACCTACGTCAAGATCTGGAACAGCGCGGGCCAGTTCAATCCGGCCTTGTCGTCGCCGATCACATGGATGGCGTCGATCGCGCGCAACCGTGCGATCGACATCGTGCGCAAGAAGACGGAAGTCTCCATCGAGGAAGAGCCTCAGGCGATGGAGGTTGCGGCCGACAGCCCCGATCCGCTGGCGCGACGCGAGATGACCGAGGAGCTGAAGCGGCTCCTGGAATGTGTCGGCCGGCTCGAGCCGGACCGTCAGAGGCTCGTGCTTCTCGCCTATTACAACGGCTGGAGCCGCGAGCAATTGGCGGAGAAATTTTCGGCGCCCGTCAACACGGTGAAGACGTGGCTGCGGCGCAGCATGTTGGATATCCGGGAGTGCCTCGGATTATGAGGGCTTGTTCTGTGAGGATGGTTCTGGACTGCATGTGATGGCCTACACGGAGGACCATATCGCGCTCGCCGCGGAATATGCGCTCGGTACGCTCGACGCCGGCGAGCGCGCGCAGGTCGAGACCATGATGGCGGTGGACAAGGCGTTCGCCGATGTCGTGCAGGCCTGGGCCTACCGGCTCGGCGTCCTCAACCAGATGGTCGGCACGATCGAGCCGCGTCCGATCGTGTGGGAGAACATCCGCTCCGAGCTCGCGCGGACGAACTTTGCGCAGGAGGCGCCGGCGCTGTCTGAAGTTGCGCCGCCGCCGCCCGTGCCGGAATCCTCTTCGTTCGAGCCTGTACAGCCGCAATCGTCGACGGATCGGACGGAGCAGCCGCAGCCGCCCGAGGTCGAGCAGCCCGGCACGGCGCCACCGACGCTCGATGCAATTCCGGACGTCGCGCCGATCTTCATGCCGCAGGTCCACGCGCCTGATCCCGAAGTCGTGCGCGCGCCGCCGCCGCCGGTCGCCGACAACAGCAACGTGATCCGGCTCGAGAGCCGCGTGAAGCGCTGGCGCACCATCGCATCCGCCGTAGGCGCGCTTGCGGCCGCGCTGCTGGTGACGCTGTCGCTCCAGATCTTCCAGCCCGAGGCGCTGCCGGGCGCATTGCGTCCGGCGCCGCGCATCCAGAGGGTCGAGGTCAAGACGCCGCTCACGGCGTCGTCGCAATATGTGGCGCTGTTGCAGGGCCAGGCCGGCGGTCCCGCCTTCATTCTCACGGTCGACGGTGCGACCAAGAATTTTACGGTGCGCAAGGTCGGTGCGACACCGGAGCCCGGCAAGAGCTTTGAGCTCTGGCTGATCTCCGACAAGCTGCCGCGCCCGCGCTCGCTCGGCGTGATCGGCGGCGGCGATTTCACCGCGCGTCCGGTGCTCGGCGCCTACGATGCCGATGTCGTCAACGGTGCGACCTACGCCGTCACCGTCGAGCAGGCCGGCGGCTCGCCCAATGGCGAGCCGAGCTCGGCGCCGGTCTTTACCGGCAAGCTGATCGAGACCGTGCCGCCGGCCCAGCCGCAGGTTCCGGCGAAAAAGTAGGTGCCGTAGCCCGGATGGAGCGGAGCGCAATCCGGGGACAGTATTCCCGCATGTCGCTACGCTCTTGCGGGCTACGAGCCTGCGTTCCTGTCGCCACGGTCCCTGCCGCCGTCGCATCCCGACAAGTCCCGCCAAATCCAGCTCCGATTTGAACCTCGATCCATTTCCCGGCGTCAAATGCCCGGAATTTGCAGTCGGCGCCGCCGATCATGGTGCCGGAGAGGGGCTAGAAAACAGATGGATGCAGCAAAAACGCCGGGCATCTTCGTCCACCAATATGCGGGGCTACCGCATGGTCCGGCTTTCGAACAATGGCGCGAGCGGGCTTTCGGGTCCTGCGGCCTCGACATCGGGCCGAGCCATGGCGACAGCATCGACTGCCGGCTCCAGATCAGCGTGGTCGACAATATCGCGCTGGCCATTCCGGAAGGCGCGTCCGCACAATACTCTCGTCACCAGAGCCACCTTGCCGACGGCAGCGACGATCTCGTGCTGATCGCTGCGCATGCGGGCCTGGTCCGCGTCGGGCAGAACGGCCATACCGTGGAGCTGGCGCCGGCGCAGATGGTGCTGGTCGACATGGCTGTCACCGGCACCGTCGGTCACAGCGACGAAGACCGCTTCACCAGCATCCGCATGCCGCGCCGCGCGCTGCTCGACATCAATCCGCGCGCCGAGGAGAAGCTCTCGCAGGTGCTGTCCGACGGCGCGGTCGCCGAGACCATCTTCCGCTATCACGCGCTCGCCGCCAATCACGCGCCGCATCTCGACGCCGTCGGCCAGCGCCTGACCGCGCAGCACATGGTCGATCTGGTCGGCCTCCTGATCGGCACCGATGCCGAGCACGCAAGCCTCGCGCGCGGCCGCGGACAGGCCGCGGCCCGCCTCGATCTCATGCGCGCCGACGTGATGGCCGCGCTCGGCCGCAACGAGCTCTGCCTGTCCGAGGTCGCGACGCGCTCTGGCCTGAGCCCGCGCCAGGCGCAGCGGCTGTTCGAGCAGGCCGGCACCACCTTCACCGAGTTCGTGCTGGAGCAACGTTTGCTGCTGGCGCGAAAACTGCTCGGCGATCCCCGTGCGAGGACGCGCAAGATCAGCGATATCGCGCATTCCTCGGGCTTCTCCGATCTGTCCTATTTCAACCGTGCCTTCCGCAAGCGCTTCGGCGCGACGCCGTCGGAGCTGCGCGAGGGCTAAAGCGTTTTCGAGCGAAGTGGATACCGGTTCGCGTGAAGAAAACGCGTCAAACCAAAAACCCAGAGCCCCGTTCCGATTTCATCGGAACCGAAAGGCTCTGAGCCGCGATTTTGTGCAGCGGGCCGCGCCGTCGCAGTTGGTCGATAGGGGCGGTTGCGCTATATTCATCAGCGCGGGCAGGCCGCAGGATTCCGTTGGAAAGCACAGTAGGCGGACATGGCGCGTATCGTCGTGCTCGGCGCCGGTTTTGCAGGCCTGTGGGCGGCCATCGGCGCCGCGCGCAAGCGTGACGAGATCGGTGCCGGCGGCGACATCGAGATCCGCCTCATCGATCGCAATCCCTATCACAACATTCGCGTGCGCAATTACGAAGCCGACCTCGGCGAGGTTGCGCTTCCGCTGTCGCAATTGCTCGATCCGGTCGGCGTCAGCCACGGCATCGGCGAGGTCGAAGCCATCGATCCGGCGCGGTGCGAGGTGTCGATGATCACCAGCGGCGGCGATGAGACCCTGGGCTACGACCGGCTGGTGCTCGCGCTCGGCAGCGAAGTGATGCGTCCCGACATTCCCGGGCTAGCCGACCATGCGTTCGATGTCGATACCTATGCTGCGGCACTGCACCTCCAGGATCATCTCGCCTCGCTTGGGCGTAGCGCGCCGTCGCCGGGCCGTTCGACCGTCGTCGTGGTCGGTGCCGGTTTCACCGGTATCGAGGTTGCAGCCGAGATGCCGGGCAGGCTGGCGCGCGCCGGCATCACCGGCAGCCG
>NZ_AKIY01000227.1 GCF_000282615.1 Bradyrhizobium sp. YR681
CCGTCATTGCGAGGAGCGAAGCGGCGAAGCAATCCAGAGTGTCTCCACGGAGGGATCCTGGATTGCTTCGCGACGCTCGCAATGACGGAGTATGGACAGGGAGCGCGGCAGATATTTGGCAGCGCGGGGGGCGCGCCCCCTCACTCCCTCAGGTCATACCGGTACGATTTCGACACGATCTGCCAGCCGTCGGCCAGCTTCATCGCCACCAGATAATCCGTGAAGAACCGCGGCGGCAGCTGGCACCGGACCTTGACGAAGGCGGTCTTGTCGTCGGAGCGGTCGATGGTGACGATGAAATCCTCGCGCGGCTTGCCTTCGGCCTTGCCGGAGGGGCGCTTGCGCACGCGGTCGAGCCAGTCGGGCACGGTCAAGACCTGGAGCTCGCCCTTCTCGACCCAGCGCAGATCCGCCGAGGGATGGAAGATGGCGCCGAGCTTTTCGGCATCGCCCTCGTAAAGGCCGTCGAAATAGGATTGCACGACGGCTTCGACGCTCGAACGGTTCTGGCTCATGGGTCATCCCTTTGGCTGATGGCTTGGCGCGAACTTAGTCGTACACATCAAAATGCGCTATGGGTGTATCAGCCATTTGCGCGAAGGCGCCGTCATGACCGGATCAGAAAATTCGAACGCTCGTATCCTCACCGGCGAATGCTATTGCCGCACCGTGCGCTACGAGGTGGCGGACGAATTCTCCTATGCGATGAACTGCCATTGCTCGAACTGCCGCCGCACCACCGGCTCGGCCTTCAAGCCGTTCGCCGGGATCGCGCAGGACAAGCTCCGCATCGTCCATGGCGAGGATCGGCGAATGATTTTCGGCGACGACACCACCCATGATGCCCACTGCGCCCGCTGCGGCTCGCTGCTTTATTCCCGGGTGCGCGAGGGAAAATGGGTCCATGTCGCCATGGGAACCCTGGTCGATGCCCCCTCGATCCGGCCGAGCGCCCACATTTTCGTGGGCTCGAAGGCGCCCTGGCACGAGATCACGGACAATCTGCCGCAATATCGGGGGCACGTCGGGGATGCCTAGGGGAACCTGCCGCGCGGCTATTTTGCGGCGAACCGCGCCCGGACTGGCGCGACAAACAGAAGGGGTCTTGCGGCCTGTCGCCGGCGCCGCCTTCGTGACCTCCATCACAAGCGCCGGCGGAAGATCCTGCTAAAGCGATCCCAAAGGGGCTCGATTGCCCTGAATTTTCGGAAGTCGTGTCATGTGCAAACTGTTCAGATTTTCCCCGCTTCTCATCGCCATCGCGCTGCTGTTCGGCGCTGCGCCCGCCTTTGCCGGCAAGCGCGTCGCACTGGTGATCGCCAACTCGGCCTATCAGCACGCGCCGTCGCTCACCAATCCCGTCAATGACGGTTCGGTGATGGCGAAGACGCTGAAGGATGCCGGCTTCGACGTCGTCGATTCCCGGCACGATCTGTCGGCGCTGGACACGCGGCGCGTGCTGCGCGAATTCGCCGATGCGACCCGCGATGCCGACATCGCCGTGGTCTATTATGCCGGCCACGGCATCGAGGTCGAAGGCTCGAACTACCTGATCCCGGTCGATGCCAAGCTGGAGCGCGACACCGACGTCTACGACGAGGCGCTCTCGCTCGACCGCGTCCTGGTTGCCGTCGAACCTGCAAAACAGCTTCGCCTCGTGATCCTGGACGCCTGCCGTGACAATCCGTTCGGCAAGACCATGAAGCGCACGGTCGCCTCCCGCGGCGTCGGCCGCGGCCTGGCCCAGGTCGAGCCGACCAGCCCCAACACGCTGATCGCCTATTCGGCCAAGGCTGGTTTCACGGCCCAGGACGGCGACGGCGCCAACAGCCCGTTCACCGTCGCGCTGTCGAAGCATCTGACCACGCCGGGCCTCGACGTCCGCCGGGCCTTCGGCTTTGTGCGCGACGAGGTTCTGAAGTCGACCGGCAACAAGCAGGAACCGTTCGTCTACGGCTCGCTCGGCGGCGAGGATGTCCCGCTGGTGCCGGTCAAGGTGGCGGCCGTGGTGCCGTCGGCGCCTGTGGCGAATCCGCAGGCCGATATGCGCCGCGACTACGAGCTCTCGCTCCAGGTCGGCAACAGGGCGGCATGGGAGGCGTTTCTCGCCCAGCATCCCGATGGCTTTTATGCGAACCTTGCCAAGCTTCAGCTCGAGAAAATCAGCGCCGAGCAGGCTCATGTGGCGGCGACCGAGAAGGCGAAGCAGGCCGAGGCCGAGCGCGATCGTCTCGCCGCGCTCGGTGCGCAGAAGGATGCGCAGGCCAGGGCTGCGGCCGATGCGAAGGCCGCCGAGAAGGAGCAGCTTGTCGCGCAGAAGGCCAAGGAGCAGGCGCAGCAGCAGGCCGCCGCCGCCGAGCAGCAGCGCGTCAACCTTGCCGCCGCAGCACCGGGCGCGGCGCCGGCCAGCACCGCGGGTCCCGCCGGCGCCAACGTGGCTTCGCTGACGCCGGCGACAGCGCCGGCCGATCTCAGCCGTTCGGTGCAGACCGAGCTCGGCCGGGTCGGCTGCTTCTCCGGGCAGGCTGACGGCAACTGGACCACGTCCTCGCAGCGCTCGCTGTCGCAGTTCAACCGCTATGCCGGCACCAAGCTCGATGTAAAGGTGGCGAGCACCGACGCGCTCGATACCGTCAAGGCCAAGCCGTCGCGCGTGTGCCCGCTGGTTTGCGAGCATGGCTTCAAGGCCGACGGCGACAAGTGCACCAGGATCGTCTGCCGTGAGGGCTATGCGATCAACGACGACAATGAGTGCGAGAAGCAGCGTGCCGCCAAGCCGGCGACGGCCAAGCCCGCGACCGCAAAGCGCGATGACGGCGATGAGCGGCCTGCACGGCAGCGTCGTCAGGCTGGCGGTGCGGCAGGTGGATATGGTGCTGCTGCCGGGATTGCTGCTGCCGCTGGCGCCAGCCGCCCGTCGAGTGGCGGACAGGTTTTCTGCAATAACGGCGGCTGCCGCCCGGTCAACCGCGGCTGCCATCTCGAATATCGCGGCGGCGGAGGCCCCGGCAACGACGCCAATGCCGAGGTTTGCTACTGACACTTCAGGTCGTCCCGGCCAAGTGCGCAGTTGCGCGCGGGGACCGGGACGGCGTCAGTTCGAGATCGCGCTTGCTGCGATGTTCACCGTCAGTGCCAGCAGGGCGGTGTTGTAGATGAACGAGATGATGCCGTGCGCGGTGGCGGTGCGGCGGATGATCTTGTCGGCGATGCCGACGTCGGAGACCTGCGCGGTCATGCCGATCACGAACGAGAAATAGACGAAGTCCCAATAATCGGCGTGGTCTTCCTTGTCGCCGCTCGGGAACTGCAATCCGCCCGGCGGGTGCCGGTAATATTCATGGGCGTAATGCAGCGCGAAGGTCGTGTGCACGGCGGCCCAGGACAGCGCGATGGTCGTAATGGCGATCGTCAACTCCGCGGCACCACGATGGGTGCCGAGCTCGACAACGATCGCCGCGATGCTGGCAAACGCGCCGATCGCCGTCACCAGCAGGATCACGAAGCGGCCGTCGTCCTGCATCGCGGCGCTACGGCGGATGTGCTCGTGGTCGTTGCACAGCATCATCACATAGACCAGCACGAGGTAGACTGCGATCAGTGCATCCCAGCCCAGCACAAGCCGCGTCGTCAGCCGGATCGAGCCCGGCAAAAGCAGGCAGACGAGGATGCCGATACCAAGCGCGATGAATGTCCGCGGCCGCGCGTAGATCAGCCGCATCGGCCGCGACATCTGGCGGAAGCGGACGAGGGCGGGATCCTCTTTTTTCTTGGCACCCGCCATCGCGCGACTAGTTCTTCCGCTCGGCCACGAACCGCGCGGCGGCCTGCAGCACGGCGGCGCGGTCGCCGAAGATCGACACGGCGCTGTCGGCGCGCGCGAGCAGGTCGCGTACGCGCTGCTTGGCGCCTTCGATGCCGAGCTGGGTGACGAAGGTGGTCTTGCCGAGCGCGGCATCCGCGCCGGCCGGCTTGCCGAGCGCAGCCGCATCGCCCTCGACGTCGAGCAGGTCGTCGGCGATCTGGAACGCTTCGCCGAGCGCGCGGCCGTAATCGTCGAGCGCCTGATATTCCGCCTTCGAGGCCTCGCCGAGGAGCGCACCGGCGACGCAGCCATAGCGCAGCAGCGCGCCGGTCTTCATCTGCTGAATGCGGGCGACATCGATCGGCTCGTTGCCGCCGAAGCGGCCTTCGCCGGCGAGGTCGAGGATCTGGCCGCCGACCATGCCGCCGATGCCGGCGCAGCGCGCCAGCGCGCGCGTCAGCAGGAGCCGCACATTGGCGTCACGATGGATCTCGTCGCGGGTGACGATGTCGAAGGCGATCGTGAGCAGGCCGTCGCCGGCGAGGATCGCGGTCGCGTCATCGGTCTTCTTGTGCAGGGTGGGGCGGCCGCGGCGCAGGTCCGAATTGTCCATCGCCGGCAGGTCGTCATGGATCAGCGAATAGCAATGGATGCATTCGAGCGCGGCGCCGACGAGCAGCGCGGCTTCGCGGGGAACGCCGAACACGGCCGCGCTCTCGACCACGAGGAACGGCCGCAGGCGCTTGCCGCCGTTCAGGCTCGAATAGCGCATTGCGTCCATCAGTCGCTTGGGGCGGGCGATCTCATCGTGCAGGATGTCGTCCGACAGCAGGCGCCCGAGCAGGGCTTCGGTGTCATCAGCGGTCTTGTCCAGACGTTTGGCGAAATCGGACGGGGACGTGCCGGTCATCAAGAAAGGCTCCAGAACCAAAATTCGGCGGGACAATCCTTTATGCGCCCGCCCCAGTCAATCGTTTGGAAGGCCTAAAAAGTGCTGGAAAAGGCCCGAATTATCACAGACTTAACGCCGGGATCCGTGGCCACGTTTCATTTTGCGTCGGAAAGGTCGATTTGCGCATCGTCAAAATCCTGCTGCTCGTGCTCGCGGTCGTGTTTCTCGCGCCCTATGTGATCGCGCCGTTCTACCGCACCGGCCATCCGGTTTCGACACTGATGGCCTGGCGCTCGCTTCGCGGTGCGCCGATGCAGCGGGAATGGATCGACCTGGCGGCGATGGCGCCTTACCTGCCGCGCGCGGTGGTGGCGGCCGAGGACGCCCATTTCTGCAAGCACCACGGCATCGACTGGGGGGCGCTGCGCGAGGCCATCGACGACGCCAAGGAGGACGGCACCCCGTTCCGGGGCGCCTCCACCATCACCCAGCAGGTCGCGAAAAACCTGTTCCTCTGGCAGGGGCGGGATTTCGTCCGCAAGGCGCTGGAATTTCCGCTGGCGCTGTGGATCGACCTCGTCCTGCCCAAGCCGCGGATCCTGGAAATTTACCTCAACATCGCCGAGCTCGGCCCGCAGGGCCAATTTGGCGTGGAGGCCGCCAGCGCCTATGCCTTCGGCAAATCGGCCGCCAGCCTTTCCCCCCGGGAGGCGGCGCTTCTGGCCTCGATCCTGCCGAATCCGGTCAAGCGCAGCGCCAGGGTTCCCGGGCCGGGTGTCCGGAGGCTGGCCGGGACCTATGTGGCGAGGGCCCAGGCCTCCTCGCTTTCGACCTGCTGGCGGGAAAATCGCTGATTTCGGGCCCTTTCCGATCCTTTTTTCCGGTCCAGAACCCTAGCTTTACGGCCGGCCTTCCTCTATAAGCGCGGCCTTGATCGGCATTCAGCTCGCCTCGTATTGCGGGTGCTGAGCCGTCCCTTGTGGACGATGCCCTGAAACACCAATCCCTAGAGGATAGCGAAATGGCCGTTCCGAGAAGAAAAACCTCGCCGTCGCGTCGTGGCATGCGCCGCTCGGCAGACGCCATCAAGAAGCCGACCTATGTGGAAGACAAGGACTCCGGCGAGCTCCGTCGTCCGCATCATCTCGACCTCAAGACCGGCATGTACAAGGGCCGTCAGGTCCTGAAGAAGAAAGAGTCCTGAGTTCGGACTTTTTCTTCCGGCGGATGTTCTGACCCGCCTGATTTCGGCCAACCCATGAGATATGACGGTGACGGCGGCGGAGCCAATGCTTCGCCGCTGCATTGTTCTGTCCGGATATCTTGATCGAGAAGGCATCTTGCCGATGGTCGGTTTCCCGCTGCTCCTGATTCCGCTCGCGGTCTACAATATCATCGCCTTTCTGATGCCGAGCGTGTCCTTTACGGACGTGCTGTTCAAGGTGCCGATGATCACGGGCGAGATCTGGCCGGTCACGCTCGCCGACGTCATGCTCGCGCTCGGGATCGTGCTGCTGCTGCTCGAAGTGGTGAAAGGCGCGCGGCCCGGCTCGAAATTCCTGATGGACCATCTGCTGTCGCTGATCGTGTTCGGCGCCGCCGCGGCCGAATTCGTCATGTGGCCCAAATTCGGCAACTCGACCTATTTCCTGCTGGTGTTGCTGGCGATGGCCGATTTCCTCGGCGGTATTGCCCAGCGCACGCGCCGCCGCGTCACCTATGTTGCGGAGACGACGGTGCCGGCGCCGCGCAAGGCCAGGCGCCAGGCCGAAGCACCGGCCGACGAAGCTGTCGTCGAGCCCAAATTCGAGCCTGTGACCACGCCGCAACCGGCACCGGCGGAGCCGCCGGCACCTTCGGCGCAATCAGTTGCTGAATCCGTGCTGATGGATCATCCGGCGCCCAAACCGGTGAACCCGCCCTCGCCGGAAATTCCCTCACCGGATCTGCAGCCGGGCAACGGCACGTCGTCGCCGCCCGATCCGCGGCGCTGATCAGCCTCAGGCCATTTGCCGCGTGCGCGCGCTGACGCTCGGAAGCGGCCGTTTGCTCCCATAGGCCATCTGCGCGTCTTCGGAAGAGGCGCGGCGGAGCCGGCTGGTCTGGGGCACGTGCTCGGCATTGGCGATGAGCTGGGTGACGAAGCTCGGATCTGGGCGAGGCAGCGGGGCTTTGTTAACCCATTGCAACGTCGGCACCATCGGTACCAGGGCCATCCCCCTGCCGTTGTCCGCCTCGTCCGATCGATCAGTACCCAACATCGCAATCACCGTTGATCCGGCGGGCATTGTCGCGTTTCGAGACGCGTGCGCCGGTGCGAGTCATGTACTCGCAAGGCCTATGCCGGCCGGGCCGGTTTCGTTCCGCGCCGCTCCGAAACGTGGTTTCCAAATTGTTTATCAACTTTGCCTAGGGTCGGGGGCGAATCTGGCCGTATCCTGTGCCGGCTCAGGACTCCCCGCTGTCCCGAAACGAGGCGATTTTGACCCCCGCATTGCCGCAAGCCTCCGACATCCTGGCCGCGCTCGGCCAGGCCGTGTTCGCCTGGGACATCGCCAGTGACGTCATCGTCTGGGGTGAGCAGCTCAGTGCCGTCTTCCCCGGCATCCCCGCCGAGCGGCTGGCGACCGGAGCCGAATTCGCCAAGCTGACCGAGCCTGCGCAATCGCTGCGGACCGCCGCGCTGGCGCAGACCTCCGCCGTGCACGGCGCCGACGGCACGCCCTACCGGGTCGAGTACGGCGTGCGCATGAGCGCCTCCGATCCCGTGGTCTGGGTCGAGGAGACCGGCCGCTGGTTCGCCGGACCCGACGGGCGCCCCATGCGCGCGATCGGCTCGGTTCGCATCAACAATGAGCGCCATGCCCGCGACGAGGAACTGACCAAGCTTGCCCGGCTCGATCCCCTCACCGGCGAGCTCAACCGCTCGCATCTGATCGCGGCGCTGGCCGAGGCGATCGAGGAGACGACCCGCTTCCGCTCGACCGCCGCCTTCATGCTGGTCGGCATCGATCACCTCGCCCGCGTCAACGACGCCTTCGGCTTCGACGTCGCCGACGCCGTGATCCTCGACGTCGCCAAGCGCATTCGTTCGCGTCTGCGCGGCGGCGATGTGCTCGGGCGCTTCTCCGGCAACAAATTCGGCCTGATCCTGAAGAACTGCACCGTCGACGACATGAACGTCGCCGCCGAGCGTTTCCTCGCCGGCATTCGCGACGAGGTGGTGCCGACGAAATCCGGCCCGGTCTCGGTCACCGCCTCGATCGGCGCGGTCAGCCTGCCGCGCTATGCCCGCAATACCGACGAGGCGGTCAACCGCGCCCATGAGACGCTGGACGCCGCCAAGCGCCGCCGCTCCGGCTCGTTCGCGGCCTGGCGTCCGGACGCCACGCGCGATGCGCAGCGCCGCGTCAACATCCGCGTCACCGACGAGATCGTCACCGCGCTGAACGAGCGCCGCATCAAGCTCGCCTATGAGCCGGTGGTCTCGGCCGCCTCGCGTGAGCGCGCATTCCATGAATGCCTGGTGCGGATGGACCAGGGCGACGGCCAGGTGCTGCTCGCGCCCGACATCGTGCCGGTCGCCGAACGGCTCGGCCTCATCCGCCTGGTCGATCATCGCGTGCTCGAGCTCGTCGTCGCCGAGCTTGCTGCCGCGCCCGATATCAGCCTCAGCCTCAACATTTCGCCTGATACTACCATGGATCCGGACTGGTGGACGAGCATCGAGTCGCTGATGCATGCGAATCCCGGCGTCGCCGAGCGGCTGATCGTCGAGATCACCGAGACGGTTGCGATCCAGGACATCGACGATGTCCGCGGCTTCGTCACACGGCTGAAGAATTTCGGCAGCCGCATCGCCATCGACGATTTCGGCGCCGGCTACACCTCGTTCCGCAATCTGCGCAAGCTCGGCGTCGACATCGTCAAGATCGACGGTGCCTTCGTGCAGAACATCACCCGCTCCGCCGACGACCGCGCCTTCGTGCAGACCCTGATCGACCTCGCCCGCCGCCTCGACATCAAGACGGTGGCCGAATGGGTGCAGGACGACGAGGCTGCCAGCATGCTGCGCGACTGGGGCTGCGACTACATTCAGGGCCGTCTGATCGGCTTGGCCTCGGCCGAACGCCCGTGGGCCGCGCCGCCGGACAACGCGCTGCCTGCGGCGAGCTGAGATGCCGTAGGGTGGGCAAAGGCGCGTTTGCGCCGTGCCCACCATCTCTTCATGGCCGCAAAAAAATGCGTGGGCACGCTGCGCTTTGCCCACCCTACGAGATCACGCGCCCTCGTCCAGCGCCACCAGCTCGCGCTTCTTGCGCAGCGTTGGCAGCAGCGGCGCGATCAGCAGCACCATTGCCAGCGCAAGGCACGCCGCCGAGATCGGCCGCTGCACAAAAGTCCAGAGATCGCCCTGCGACAGGATCAGCGACTTGCGCAGATTGTTCTCCAGCATCGGCCCGAGCACGAAGGCGAGCACCAGCGGCGCCGGTTCGTAGCCGAGCTTGCGCATGAAATAGCCGATGATGCCGAACGCGATCATCACATAGACGTCGAACACGTTGTTGCTGGAGCAGTAGACGCCCAGGATCGTGAACAGGATGATCAGCGGGAACAGGATGTTGTAGGGCAGCTTGAGCAGCTGCACCCACATGCCGATCATCGGCAGGTTCAGGATCAGCAGCATGACGTTGCCGATATACATGCTGGCGACGATGCCCCAGAACAGGCCGGGGTTTTGCGTGATCAGCAGCGGCCCCGGTTGCAGGCCGTGGATGACGAAGGCGCCCAGCAGCAGCGCCATCACCACGTTCGGCGGGATGCCGAGCGTCATCAGCGGAATGAATGCGCCGCCGGCGGCCGCATTGTTGGCGGATTCGGGGCCTGCGACACCCTCGATTGCGCCATGGCCAAAGCGCTCCGGCGTTTTCGACAGCCGCTTCTCCAGCGCGTAGGACGCGAACGAGGCCACCACCGCGCCGCCGCCCGGCAGGATACCGAGCAGGAATCCAAGCAGCGTGCCGCGCGCCACGGGGCCGGCGCTCGCCTGCCAGTCGGCCTTGTTGGGCAATAGCTGCGTGATCTTCGCGTTGATGATGTCGCGCTTGATGGCCTGCTCGGTGTTGAGCAGCACCTCGGCGACGCCGAACAGGCCCATCACGACGGGCACGAGCCCGATGCCGTCGATCAGCTCCATGCGGCCGAAGGTCAACCGCGGCTGCGCCGTGATGCTGTCGAGCCCGATCAACCCGAGGACGACGCCGATGCACGCCATCAGCAGCGCCTTCGGCATCGAGCCCTGCGTCAGGAAGGTGAGCACGACGAGGCCGAGTACCATCAGGCTGAAATATTCAGCCGGGCCGAATGCGATCGCGATGCTGGCAAGCCGCGGCGCCACCAGCATCAGTGCGATCAGCGCAAACGTGCCGGCGATGAAGGAGCCAAAGGCGGAGATGCCGAGCGCAGGTCCGGCGCGGCCCTGCTTCGCCATCTGGTGGCCGTCGATGCAGGTGACGACGGAGGCGGCTTCGCCGGGGATGTTGACCAGGATCGAGGTGGTCGAGCCGCCATACATCGAGCCGTAATAGATGCCGGCCATCATGATGATGCCCGATTCCGGCGTGCCCGACAGCGTCACCGGCAGCAGCAGCGACATCGCCGAGATCGGGCCGATGCCCGGCAGCACGCCGACCAGCGTGCCGATGAAGACGCCGATGAAGCAGTAGAGCAGGTTGATCGGCAGCAGCGCGACGCCAAACCCATGCGCGACGTTGAGGAGCGTGTCCATGCGGTCAGCCGATCCCGAACAGGCCGGAGGGCAGCTGGATCAAAAGCAGGCGCTTGAGCACCCACCACATGCCCAGTGGCACCAGCACGGCGACCGGGATCGCCAGCGTCCAGCGCACCGGATCGATCAGCCGCAACAGCAGCAGCATCAGCGGGATCGCCGACAGCAGGAATCCCAGCGGCTCCAGCGCGAACGAGAATGCGATGAGGCAGGCGATGAGAAGGAGCGGCTTGCGCCAATGCGCATTCTCCCAGCGCGATGCCAGCGTCGGGCCGCCCTCGGTGATGGCGGAGATGATGATGGAGCCTGCGAACACGCACATCAGGATGCCCGTGTAGAACAGCACATAGCCGGAGCCGGGATCGTTGATGGTGCCGAGCTTCAGCTTCAGGCCCTGCCAGATCACGAAGCCGCCGAGCCCGAGCCCGATCAGCCCGCCCCAGAGTTCGGAGTTGTTGAGGCGGAGCTTGACGTTGGTTTGGTCGTTCATCGCTGTCTTCTCGTGCCCCGGACGCGGCGCAGCACGAAGTGATGCGCTGCAGAGCCGGGGCCTATGGGTGTGGACGAAAAAGGTGGGTCCCGGCTCTGCGGTGCACCGCTGAAGAAGCGCTGCACCGCGTCCGGGACACGAAAGCGGGCAGCGTTACTTCTTCGCAAGCCCCAGCGTATCGATCACCTTGCGCTCGGACTCCGTGACCTCGACCACGAATTTCCTGTAGTCCTCGGTGTTCTTGTAGTTCGGCACCATGTCGTATTTGGCGAGCGTGGCGATCACTGCGGGATCCTCGACCGCTTTCTTGAAGGCGTCGTGCAGCTTGGCGACGATCTTGGGATCCATGCCCTTCGGGCCCGCGATGCCAAAGGGCGAATCATAGACCATGGGATAGCCGAGCTCCTTCAGCGTCGGCACGTCAGGATAGTTCGGCGACCGCGCGCCGGTCCACACCATCAGCAGCTTCAGCTTGCCGGCGTCGACCAGCGGCCGCCAGCCGGTGGAGTCGGCTTGCAGCATGGTGTGCTGGCCCAGCACGGCGGCGTTGGTCTCCGCCCCACCCTTGAACGGCACCTGCGTGAGCTTGATGCCGGACATCGCCGCGATCTGCTCCATGCCGACATGCAGCGAGGTGCCGGTGCCCGGCGTCGCGTAGGTCACCTTGCCCGGATTGGCCTTGGCGAAGTCGACCACGTCCTTCCAGGATTTGAACTGCGATTCAGCGCTGGTGGTCACGCCGAACGTATAGCCGGTGAGGTGGATGATATAGGTGAAGTCCTTGGCCGGATCCCACGACACCTCCTGCATCAGGGGCAGGCGGAATACCGTGATCGGGATCTGCGCGATGGTGTAGCCGTCCGGCTTTGCGGCTGCGGCCATGGTCGCAGGGCCGACCGTGCCGCCGCCGCCGGCCTTGTTGTCGATCACGATCGGCTGTCCCAGCACTTTCGAGGCGCTGTCGGCGATCGCGCGCATCGAGATGTCGGTCGAGCCGCCGGCCGGCCAAGGCACGATCAGCGTGACGGGTTTGGCGGGGTAGTCCTGCGCGCTGGCGGCGGTTGCGAGCAACGCGCCCATGACGGCATGCATGGTGGCAAAGGCAATCGTCTTCAGCCCATATCGCGACATCGAAACTCCTCCCTCGCAGCGGACTCGTTGGACCGCCGTTTCTCGTTGTTATGACGCGATTGTCCCCGAAATCATGGGAGAAGAAAAGCGCATTGCGCGGGCCGTCCGGATGGCCGGCACGGTGATTCCGCCGGAAAAGGCGCGTGCGACAATTGGTCGTTTGGAAGCGTGCCGAGGCACGGAATTTGAGGCGGCCGAAGCTCTTACGCCGCGCGCCGAACCGCGTTGAGGGTCTCGATGGCACGGCCCACTTCGGCCGCCGGGCAGGGCTTGCCGAAATAATATCCCTGCACCGCGGTGCAGCCGCATTCGCGCACGAAGTCGAGCTGATCCGCCGTCTCGACGCCTTCCGCCGTGGTCTCGACGCCAAGCACCGAGCCGAGGCTTGCGATGGTGCGGACGATGGCGACGCTTTCCGGGCTTTCGCCGAGCGTGCCGACGAAGGAGCGGTCGATCTTGATGCGGTCGAACGGAAATTTGCGTAAGTAGCTCAGCGAGGAATAGCCGACGCCGAAATCGTCGAGGCTGACGCGCACGCCGAGGGCGCGGAGCTGGTGCAGGATCTCGATCGTCGCTTCGCTGTCGTCGAGCAGCGCCGTCTCGGTGACCTCGAGCTCAAGCCGCTGCGGCGGAAGGCCGGCCTCCGCCAGTGCGCTGGTGACCATCGTCACCAGCCCGCGCGAACGGAATTGCACCGGAGACAGGTTCACTGCGACGGAGACATCGGGCCATGAGGCCGCCGTGGCGCAGGCCGTACGCAGCACCCATTCCCCGATCGGGACGATCAGTCCGTTCTCTTCGGCGATCGGAATGAACTCGGCCGGTGAAACGAAGCCGCGCGAGGGATGTTTCCAGCGCAGCAGCGCTTCGAAGCCGGTCAGTTCGGTGGTGTCGAGCCGCACCTGCGGCTGGAACACGAGGTGGAATTCATTGGCCTCCAGCGCACCGCGCAGATCGTACTCCAGCGCGTGGCGGCTGCGCGCCTCTTCTTCCATCTCGGGTTCGAACAGCTGGTAGGCGCCGCGTCCCTTGGCCTTGGCCTGGTACAGCGCGAGGTCGGCGCATTTCATCAGCTCGTCGGCATCGAGCCCGTGATCGGGCGCGATCGCGATGCCGACGGAGACGCCGACATGGATCGACTGGCTTTCCAGCGGCGGCGGGTGACCGATGATCTCGACCAGGCGCCGGGCGAGCCTTTCGGCCGATTGCGGCTGCGGTCCGCGCTGGAGCACGGCGAACTCGTCGCCGCCGAGGCGCGCGACGGTGTCGTGCTCGCCGACATTCTCCTTCAGCCGCGCCGCGACCCAGCGCAGCAGCCGGTCGCCGGCGGCGTGGCCGAGGCGGTCGTTGACGGTCTTGAAATTGTCGAGGTCGAAGCACAGCACGGCCATGGCGCCGCCGGCGATCGCGACCTGGTTCAGACCCTCGCCCATCTTCTCGCGGAACAGCGTGCGGTTGGGCAAGTCGGTCAGGGAATCGTGCCGCGCCATGTGCGCGACGCGGGCCTGCGCCTTGTGGCGCTCGGTGACGTCCTCATAGGTGACGACCCAGCCGCCAAGCTCCATCCGCTTGTGGTTGAGCTTGATGATGCGGCCATCGTTCAGATGGCGGTGCAGCGTGTGCTCGCCCTCGCGCAGCCGCTCGACATAGTCGGCGTAGAGCTTGGCGCCGGTCATGTTCGGATGGATGCCGAGCGAGCAGCTGTGCTCCATGATCTCGCGCATCGAGATGCCGGGCTTCACGATGTCGGGCGACAGCCCGTACATCTCGATATAGCGACGGTTGCAGACGATCACGCGCAGGCTCGAATCGAGCATGCACAGGCCCTGGCTCATGTTGTTCAGCGCCGCGTCGAAGCGGCGATATTGCTCGCTCAGCTCCTCGATCGCGCGCTCGCGCTCGGTGATGTCCTCATAGGTGGCGACGAAGCCGCCCTCGGCCAGCGCGCAATAGCGCACCGAGATCACGGTGTCGTTCGACATGCTCCGGCGCATTGGCGAGGAGTCGCGGCTCGCGATCCGCGCGCGGGCGGCCTCGAGGATCTGCTGCGGGCTGTATTCCGAAGCGAACGCGCCGTTCGTCATCGAGCGCTCGATCAGTTCGGCGAGGTGCGTGCCGGGCCGGGTCTCTTCCGGCGTCAGCCGGTAGATCTTGCGGTATGTGGTGTTGCAGACGCGCAGGCGCATGTCGCTGTCGTAGAAGGCGAGCCCGTGCGCCATGTTCTCCATCGCCGCATCGAGGATGAAGTTCTGCTGCCGCAGCGTCTCCTCGTATTGCAGCCGTTCGGTGACGTCTTCATGCACGGTCACCCAGCCGCCGTCGGGCAGGAAGCGGGAGACGGCCTGCACCATCCGCCCGTCGTAGCGCATCACAAGCAGGGTTTTCGCCTTCCTGACGCGGACGTCCTCCAGGCGCGTGTCGTGGAATTCGTCGGCCGACATGCCCGGCATGTTGCCGCGCGAGAGCCAGTGCTCGATGATCGTGGCGTGCGCGACGCCCGGCTTCACGATCTCGGGGTCGAGGTCATAGAGGTGCAGGAAGCGCTCGTTGCAGACGACGATGCGGCTGTCGGCGTCATACATGATGAGGCCGTGCGACATGTTGGCGAGCGCGTGCTGGCTGCGCTCGGTCTGCAGGCGCAATTCCGCCTCGAGCCGGGCAAGGCGGCTGACGTCGTCGCAGATCGTCATCCAGCCGCCGCCGGGAAGCGGCTTGAGCTCGAGCGTTATCACAACGCCGCTCGCGAGTGTCTGCCGGGTGCGGAAGGGCTTGCCGGCGGCGATCAATGCGATCCGCGAGGTATAAAGTGCATCGACCTCTGTTGCGGGGATGTTGCCCAGCACGACGCTGTGACCGAGCACGTCACGATAGCGCGTGCCGACCGTCACGATCTCGGCCGACATGTTGAACAGCGTGAGATAGCGCTGGTTGACCAGCACGATCCGGTTATCGGCGTCGTAGACGCAGACACCCTGCTCCATGTGGTCGAGCGCGAGCTGGCCGAGCGCGACCAGGGCCTGCGGGCCCTCGTCGCGGCGTGCACCAAGCTCGTTGTCGCAGGTCGACGTCATGGGATCGCGGGATCTCGGCGGGCAATAGACTTAACGCAACGTAATTCAGCCACCGAGCGTAGCGAAGAGGCGGGAAAATTCCCTTAAGCGCAGTAGTTTACGGAGGGTGACCGGCGATGGAGAGATGCGCGTGCCGGCACGCGAGTGCCAAGGGACCTGCAAGCCAGGGTTGGCCCGGAGCTTACAACAATTCAGGTGTCGTCCCCGCCTCGTGCGCAATTGCGCACGGGGGCGGGGCAGGACGACGGCGTGTTCTTGGTCCGGTCCGCTACGGCCCGTACAGCACGAGTTCCGTGTCGGTGAGGTCGGCGAGCTGGGGCCGATGCGGGCCCTTGAAATATTTGCGGCCGCGCCGCTCGGTATAAATACCGACGAGGCCGGGAATGGGTCCATTGGCGTCGACCGCCACCGAGATCTTGCCGAGCCGCAGCAACAGCCGGCCGATGCGGCCGGCGCAGGCGGCGTATTCGGCGGCGCTGCGGCAATAGATCAGCTTCATCGCGGGCGGCGCGATGATGCCCCTGCGGATGCGCACCGGTTGCAGGATGAAGGGGAAGGTGCCCTTCGGCGTCCGGCAGACCAGGCTGAGGCAATTGTAGCGCGCGTGCCGCGTCAGGAGCTCGGTCTCGGCTTCGGACAGTCCCTCGACCGTCTTGGCGTGCTGCGAGATCACCTCGATCTTGCTCCAGCGCGGGGCGCGCGCCAGTGCGGGCACCGAGAAGAAGATGCCGCGGCAATAAGCGCGAAAACCCTGGGTCTCGATGATCGGCCAGGTCCACGGCGCCGGGCTGATGTTGAGATAGGTGACCTCCTTGTGCCGCTGCGCGATCTTGGTCAGCAGTGGCGCATAGTTGCGATAGGCGGGGTCGACATACCAGCTCGACAGATTGCACTGGATGGCGGTGTCTTCGCCGTCCTTCCGTGCCGTGTAGATCAGCAGCAGCACGCCGACCGGCGTGCCGTCATTGTCGAGCATGTAGCCGAAGCGCGGATAGCCCTCCGGCACGGGCCGGAAGGCCTGACGGCGCAGGCCCTGGATCCAGTAATTGCGCGAGCGGCCCACGAAGCCGCGCGTCAGCAAGTCCGCGATGCCGTCGACATCGGACTCGGTGATCTCGCGGCATCGGACCTTGGTGTGGATCACGCTCGTCTTGCCCGTGGAAATGGGAGGCCTCGTTCTCTTAGCGCCAGCCTTCACCGTGGGCATCGGCCGCGATTTGCGGCTGCATGCCCAGCATCTCCCGGACCTTGGCGGGCC
This sequence comes from Bradyrhizobium sp. YR681, assembly GCF_000282615.1. Taxonomy (GTDB): domain Bacteria; phylum Pseudomonadota; class Alphaproteobacteria; order Rhizobiales; family Xanthobacteraceae; genus Bradyrhizobium. The sequence goes on from NZ_AKIY01000227.1 coordinate 16,436, forward strand.
AGATGGAAAGATCGGTGCCGTGGGTGTGGAACATGGCGACGGCCAGACGGTCCATGCCGAAGGCGACGCAGCCGGTATGGGCGGCCTCGCCATTGGCGTCCTGGATGCCCCAGGTCGTGCCGAAATGCTCGCGGTGATAGTTGAAGCTCATGCAGGCGGTCGGCTGCTCTTCCGAGCGCAGCGGAATTAGAAGCTCGAACTTGAGCTGCTGCTGCTTCTGGCTGACCGCCTTCATCTGGCCGACGCGTCCGAAGAAGGGATCGCTGGCATAGTCGACGCGGAAGGTCAGGCCGAGATCGGTCGCGATCTGCTGCGCACGCACCATCCAGCGGTCGCGGAAATCGGACACGTCATCGGGGGTGCCGATGCAGACATATTCGCGCATCCGGAACGATTGCAGCCGGTCGAGATGTTTTGACGGCTCGCGGCGGAAGCAGTCGGCGGCGACGTCGAAGCGCAGGCCGCCCTTCGGCAAAGGCCCGCGGCTCGCCGCAATCGGATAGACCGGATAGCAGGCGGCGGGCGACAGCACGAGGTCGGCGGGCGAGAGCGAGGTGGTCCAGTCGCCGCCGGCATCGAAGCGGCTCACCGCCGCGTTGATCTCGCGTTCGGTGCCGTGCAGGCCGCAGACGCAGCCGAGCAGGTTCGGGAAGCTCTTGAGATAGCCGGACTTTTCCAGCTGGGCGCGGCTCATCACCGGCGGAAAGCGCAGCGCTTCGGTGCCGGCCTCGCGATGGCTGGTGATCAGCGCGGCGAGCTTTTCGACGACGCCTTCATAGAGCGCGGTGCGGGCATAGACGCCGTCTGCGCCCATGCGGTGGAACAGCTTGTCGGCGAGGTGGTCGAGCGGATCGACGATCTCAGGCGCGGTCTCGGGCGAATCGGGGAGAACAGCAATGTTCATGTTCGATGTCCTGCTATCTGAAATTATTCTTGTTGGCCTCGAAGGCACGTCAGTCACGAAGGTTTTTAGTCGCGAAGGCTCTTAGTCACGAAGGCTTGCCGGAATGCCGCTCATCAGCGTCGAAGTCGCGGCGTTGGCCAGGATGCGGTCGTTGTTGATCATGATCGGCGATGACAGCACGTCGCGCAGGTGACGGCCCATGGTGAACTCGCCGTCATTGCGGTAGCCGGAGAGACCAGCGGTGCGCATCGCGTGCATCACGGTCTCGACCGCGAGCTCGGAGGCCTGCACCTTCAGCAGCGTGATCGAGGACTGGAAGTCGAGCGAGCTCAGCGCGCGCTCGTCATGCTCGGCGCGGGCGAAAGCGTCGAGGTTGGCAGAGATCAGCGCACGCAGCTTTGCCAGCGACATCTTGGCGGCAGTGAAGTGCGCGGCGGCCGGCGGCATCTGGCCGCCGGAGCTGCGGGCTGCCTTGCGGACGAAGGCCTGCGCGCGGGTGACAGACGCAGCTGCAATGCCGGCCCAGGCCGACGACCAGCACAGATGCGCGAACGGCGTCATGGTCTGGGCGTGAATCTTGTCATAGGCCTCGGGGAAGACACGGTCGGCGGGACAATCGACCTTCAGCTCGAAGCCGGTCGAGCAGGTGCCGCGCATGCCGAGCGTCTCCCAGCCCTGCGTTTGCTTCAGCGAATAATCGTCCTTGGCGAGTGCCAGCAGCACCTGATCGGAGGCGGCAGCCTCGGTGGCGCGGCGGGCGATGGTGACGAGGCCGTCGGCCTCGGCGCCGTAGGAGATCACGGTGGCGTCGCGCACCAGCGAGACAGTGTCGCCGGCATGGTCGACCGCGGCCGCGCTGGCGCGGATGTTGCCTCCGTTCTGGCCTTCGGTGGTGGAGGAGGCGAGCAGCCACTGGTCGCGGGCGACCCGGCGCATCATGGTTTCCATCCAGGGAATGCCGTGGCCGTGGCGTATCACGCAGGCGACCTTGGTCGTATGCATCGCGTAGATCATCGCGGTCGAGGCGCAGGCGCGTCCGAGCGTGTAGCAGATGTCGGTGACGTCGTAAATCGAGGCCCCGAAGCCGCCGAACTCGACCGGGATCATCACGCCGAGCAGTTTCTGCTCGCGCGCGGCGTCGAAAGCCTTGCGGGGAAAGCGGGCGTCGCGATCGACGCCGTCGGCGTCGGCTGTCGCCACGGTCGCGGTCCGGGCGGCGCGCTCGATCAGGGAAGGCCCCTGCTCGAGGAAGCTCATCTGCGTTTCGTCGACAGTGAGAACTGCTTCACGCACGTTCATGCTCGTCCGCCTCCGGTTTGCCGTTCGAGATCGCCGGCATCATTCGCGATGCCGCGTCAGCGATCCTCCGGCCATCTTTGCTTGTGAGACGAGGCTACGGATTTAATTCAAATTCGTCGATGAAATAGAGGGTAAACGATCTGCAATTCCAAATGGACAGTTAAGGTCCGGTTGTTTGCATCGCCGAAAGTCCGGGTGTCGCGTTAGGGATTTGGAAGAAGCCCGAAATCCAGACAATCTGAGTCATCGTTTACTAAGAAACGCGAAGTAATGGTGGCGCCCATTGCGGGAACGGCCGGCCGTGCCCATCGTAGCCGGCACCAGTTCCGACCTTTGACAGACATACGGGAATTCGCCATGCAGGCCTTCGATACTGACGTGCGCAATCGCATCATCAAGCTGGTGAAGGGCATTCTCGAACAGAACGCGCTCACCGCCGACGTCACGCCGCAGGCGAAGCTCGTCGATGTCGGCCTGACCTCGATGGACATGGTCAACCTGATGCTCGGCGTCGAAGCCGAGTTCGACTTCACCATCCCGCAGTCCGAGATCACGCCGGAGAATTTCCAGTCCGTCGAAACGCTGGAGCGGATGGTCGCGACCCAGCTGCAGCCCGCGACGGCGGCCTGAGTTCGGCGCAGGTTTCTTTCAGCCCGGCAAGAGCGCAGCACCCCGTTTCAAAACCGCCGCAAAACTGGCATAGCTTAACCATGTCGCAGATGGCGGACAGGTGGAGCGGGCATGACGCAGGCGGTATTGGGCATCATCGGGGGCTCCGGCATTTACGACCTGCCGGGCCTCGAAGGCGCGCACGAAGAGGTGATCAAGAGCCCCTGGGGAGAGCCGTCGGCGCCGTTGCGTCGCGGATCCATCGCCGGCCTGCCGATCGTGTTCCTGCCGCGGCATGACAAGGGCCACCGGCTGTCGCCCTCCGACATCAACTATCGCGCCAATATCGACGTGCTGAAGCGGGCCGGCGTCACCGACCTGATTTCGCTGTCAGCCTGCGGTTCCTTCAAGGAGGAGATGCCGCCCGGCACCTTCGTGCTCGTCGATCAGTTCGTCGATCGCACCCACAAGCGCGAGAGCTCGTTCTTCGGCCGCGGTTGTGTCGCCCATGTGTCGATGGCGCATCCGGTCTCGCCGCGCCTGCGCATCCATCTCGCCGCGGCGGCAGAAGCCGAGGGCATCGCGATCGCGCGCGGCGGCACCTATGTCTGCATGGAGGGCCCGCAATTCTCCACCTATGCGGAAAGCATGACCTACAAGACGCTGGGCTATTCCGTGATCGGAATGACCAACATGCCCGAGGCAAAACTCGCGCGTGAGGCCGAGATTTGCTACGCCACCGTCGCGATGGTGACGGATTTCGATTGCTGGCATCCCGATCATGACGCCGTCACCGTGCAGGACATCATTCGCGTACTGACCTCGAACGCCGACAAGGCCAAGGCGCTGGTGGCGCGGCTGGCGAAAGACTTCCCCCGCGAGCACGAGCCGTGCCCGATCGGTTCGGACCGTGCGCTCGACACCGCGCTGATCACGGCGCCGGAGGCCCGCGATCCCGAGTTGTTGAGGAAGCTCGATGCGGTGGCCGGGCGTATCCTGCGCGGTTGAGACGAAAGGCAGACTGCCATGAAGGTCGACGGCAAGCATTTTCGCAGCATCTGGCGCGAGCGCGACGGCTGGTCGGTCGGCGCGATCGACCAGCGCCGTTTGCCGCATGAGTTCATCGTTGCCAAGCTGACGTCGTGCGAAGACGCGGCGGTCGCCATTCGCGACATGCTGGTGCGCGGCGCGCCGCTGATCGGCGCAACCGCGGCCTACGGCATGGCGCTCGCGATGCGTGAGGACCCTTCCGACGGCGGCCTGAGACGCGCGTACGAGACCCTGATCGTGACGCGGCCGACCGCGATCAATCTGAAATGGGCGCTGGACGAGATGCGCGTGGCGCTCGCGCCGATCGATCCACTGGAGCGGGCGGAAGCCGCCTACGCGCGCGCTGACGAGATCGTCGAGCAGGACGTCGAGATCAACCGCGGCATCGCCGACAACGGCCTGAAGCTGATCGAGGCGATTGTCGCGGGGAAGAAGCCGGGCGAGACGGTCAATGTGCTGACCCATTGCAATGCCGGCTGGCTCGCCACCGTCGACTGGGGCACCGCGACCGCGCCGATCTATCTCGCGCATGAGCGCGGCATCAGGATCCATGTATGGGTCGACGAGACGAGGCCGCGCAATCAGGGCGCCTCGCTCACCGCCTGGGAGCTCGGCCGTCACGGCGTGGCGCACACCGTGATTCCCGACAACACCGGCGGGCACCTGATGCAGCACGGCATGGTCGATCTCGCCATCGTCGGCACCGACCGCGTCGCCGCCAATGGCGACGTCTGCAACAAGATCGGCACTTATCTGAAGGCGCTCGCGGCGCACGACAATAACGTGCCGTTCTACGTCGCGCTGCCGTCGCCGACGATCGACTTCGCCGTCAATGACGGTATCCGCGATATTCCGATCGAGCAGCGCAGCGGCACGGAAGTCACTGACATGACCGGCCGCACCGCGGATGGCCGGCTGGAGACAGTGCGCATCGTGCCCGAGGGCTCGCCCGTCGCGAACTACGCGTTCGATGTAACGCCTGCGCGGCTCGTCACCGGCCTCATCACCGAGCGCGGCGTGCTCAAGCCGGATCGCGCCTCGCTGGCGGCCGCGTTTCCGGAGCGGATAGCCCCTGCGGCGGAGTAGGCTCTCGTAGGGTGGGCGAAGGCGCGGAAGCGCCGTGCCCACCATCCGCTTGTGGTGGGCACGCTTTCGCTTTGCCCACCCTACGGCATTTGCGAACTAGGTCAGCTTCAGCCCCGTCGCCGCCTCAAGCTCGGCGATCGCTTGCGCGCCGCTGGCCACCTTGATCGTCGTCATGCCCATCTCGCGTGCTGGCTTCAGATTGACGCCGAGGTCGTCGAGATAGACGCAGTGCTTCGGATCGACCTTCAGCGTCTCGACCATCAGCTGGTAGATGCGCGGGTCGGGCTTGCGCAGGCCGATCTTGGCGGATTCGATGACATGGTCGAACAGAACCATCACCTCCGCAACGTAGAGGCTGCGTCCGGTCATGCTGCCGATCGCGTTGGCCGGCAGGTTGTTGGTGATGCAGCCGGTCTTGAACCTGGCCTTGATGCGCTTCAGCGCCTCGACCATCTCCGGCCGCAGATCGCCCTGGAGCAGCGGCAGCACGTCGCGGCCGCGCACCTCCGCGCCGAGTGCGCGCGATTCCTCGGCGAAAAGCCTGTCGAACGTCTCGATATCGACCTCGGCCCGCTCGAACTTGGCCCAGGCATTTTCCAGATGGTTGGCAGCATTGGTGCGCCTGATAATGTCGACGGGCAGGCCGCGTTCCTGCTCGTGCCGCGCGAACGCCTCGAATGGCGAGCTTGTCAGCACGCCGCCAAAATCAAAGATCACAGCCTCGATCGCCACTATCCTGCCCTCGTCAATTCCTTTTCAAGAGGGCTAGCATGCGCTATCGGCAAGGGCCAGTCTGAAGCAATCCTGGTCGTCACCGATGCCGAAGCGTGTTCCCATGAAGAAGCTTGCCATTGCCATCACAGCCGCGCTGCTGCTTGCTACGCCGGCCCATGCGATCGTCGGAGGCGGCACGCCGCAGGCGGATGGCGTCGCGCGCGCGATCGTCACCATCGTCGGCTCGCGCGGCAATTCCTGCACCGGCAGCTTGATTGCGCCCAGGGTCGTGTTGACGGGCGCCCACTGCGTGCAGCCTGGCGCGGACTACAAGATCGTCGATCTCGGTGCCGACGGTGCGCCACAATTGCTGAACGTGCGCGCGATCGCGATCCATCCGGACTACAAGGTGCAGGCGCATCGCGCCACCGCGGACGTGGCGTTGCTGCAACTGGAAATTCCACTCAAGGGAAAATCGACGGTCGCGGTCGGTGCGCCGAATATTCCAGTCCAGGTCGGCGGCCGCTTCGTCATTGCGGGGACCGGCGTCACCGTGCGCGGCGATGGCAGGAGCGGCGGCGCCGTGCGCGTCGCCGGCCTCGTTGCCACGGGCCAGCCCGGCAACCTTCAAATCCGGCTGGTCGATCCCGTAACCAACGGGGTTCGCGATGGAATCGGTGCCTGTACCGGTGATTCCGGAGGCCCCGTATTCGAGGACAAGCCGAACGGTCCCGTGCTCGTGGGCGTCATCAGTTGGGCGACAGGGCCGAATGCCAGCGACGGCTGCGGCGGATTGACTGGCGTCACGCCCCTCACGCTCTATCGCGGCTGGATCTTGCAGACCGCGCGGAGCTGGGGTGCGGCGCTGTAGTTTGATCGCGACTTGATCTATGTCATTTTGGTGCGGAAGCGCGCCGGGCGACCATGCCCGTCGCGGAGGAAACGCGTCGCCCAATCAAGGGCGGCCACAAAAACAAGCAAGGCATAGAAGCAACAATGAATGTCGCTGTTCGCAGTCACGCCACCACCAAGCAGGCCATGGAGCATTTCGACGTGCTGATCGTCGGTGCCGGCATCTCCGGCATCGGCAGCGCCTATCACATCGAAAAGCAGCTGCCGGGCACGAGCTACGTCATTCTGGAAACGCAGGCGACGTTCGGCGGCACCTGGAGCACGCATCGCTATCCCGGCATCCGCTCCGACAGCGACCTCCACACCTTCGGCTACAGCTTCAAGCCCTGGGTCGGCCCGCCGATCGCGAGCGCCGAAGAAATCCTCAGCTATATGAACGAGGTGATCGACGACAACGATATCGCCCGCCACATCCGCTACAAGCACAAGATCAATTCCGCGAGCTGGTCGAGCGAGCAGAATCTCTGGACCATCGAGGCGACGACGACCGACACCGGCGAAGCCAGGACCTTCACCGCGAACTTCCTCTGGATGTGCCAGGGCTACTATCGCCATTCGGAAGGCCACACGCCGGAATGGAAGGGCACGGACCGCTTCAAGGGCCGCATTGTCCATCCCCAGACCTGGCCGGATGATATCGACCTTGCGGGCAAGAAGGTCGTCGTGATCGGCTCGGGCGCGACCGCAGCGACACTGGTGCCGAACATCGCCGACCAATGCGCGCATGTCACCATGCTGCAGCGCTCGCCGACCTATTTCCGGCTCGGCCGCAACGCCATCGAAATCGCTGAAGAGCTGCGCCGGCTCCAGGTGGATGAAGCCTGGATCCACGAGATCGTTCGTCGCAAGATCCTGTTCGAGCAGGATGCGTTCACGAAGCTCTGCTTGTCCAAGCCGGAGCAGGTGAAGAAAGAGCTGATCGGCCAGATCAGCGCGGTGCTCGGCCCCGACTACGACGTCGAGACGCATTTCACGCCGAGTTACCGGCCGTGGCGGCAGCGCATCGCCTTCGTGCCCGATGCCGATCTGTTCAAGGGCATCGCCAGCGGCAAGGCCTCCGTCGTCACCGACGAGATCGAATGCTTCGTCGAGAATGGCATCCAGCTCAAGTCGGGCAAGTTGCTCGAAGCCGAAATCATCGTCACCGCGACCGGCTTCAACCTCTCGGCACTCGGTGACATCGCTTTCGAGATCGACGGCAAGCCACTCGCCTTCGGCGACACAGTCACCTATCGCGGCATGATGTTCACGGGCGTGCCGAACATGGTCTGGGTGTTCGGTTATTTCCGTGCCAGCTGGACGCTGCGCGTCGATCTCGTCGCCGATTTCGTCTGCCGGCTGCTCGGCCACATGAAGGCCAAGGGCGCGAAGAAGGTCGAGGTCAAGCTCCGCGCCGAAGACCACAACATGCCGATCCTGCCCTGGATCGATCCGGAGAATTTCAATCCCGGCTACATCATGCGCGACATGAATTTGCTGCCCAAGCGCGGCGACAAGCCGGAATGGCAGCACAGCCAGGATTACTGGACCGAGAAGGACGAGATCCCGAAGACAGACCTGGACGACAAGGCGTTTGTTTACGGGTGAGGGGGCCGTTGGTGTAAGGGGCGGCGGCTATCGCCCCGCACTCCACTGTCGTCCCGGGGCGCGAAGCGAGCCCGGGACCCATACTCCCAGGGAGTGGTTATAGGGCGAGCTGGCCACTCCGGGTCTTCGCCAAACATCCCCTGTGGCTATGGGTCCCGGATCTGCGCTTCGCTTGTCCGGGACGACACTGTTTGTTGGTTAAGCGGCGTCCCAGCTCACTCTCATTTCAGACTACGAATTCCTTCTTGTCGCATTCGTCGCAATCGCCGCCGCGGCCGTCCGGTTCTCAACGCCGAGCTTGGCGTAAATCTGCTCCAGATGCTTGTCGACCGTGCGTGGGCTCAATCCAAGAATCTGCGCGATGTCGCGGTTGGTCTTGCCCTTGCTGAGCCAGGCCAGCACCTCGCCCTCGCGGGTGGTGAGGCCGAGCTCGCTGGTGAACTCCGGCGGCAGCGCAGTGCCGGATTCCTTCGAGAGTCGCAGCAGGAATTCGTTCGGCGCGGTTTCGCCCATGTAATAGAAGCGAAGCTGCGGATTGTCGGGCAGGGCGGCCGCCTGCGACTTCGCGTTGCTCTTGCCCCTGGCCTGCTCCAGCCATTGCAGCAATGACGGGGGCAGGACGAAGTCGTCGGCCTGCGCGCCATGATGGTCGGCCAGCAGCTTTTGCGCCTGCGGGGTGGCCCAGAGGATGTGGCCTTGCCGGTTGACCGCGAACAGGAAGCGGCCGGAGACGTCGAGCGCTGTGCGCGCGCTCTGGGTCAGGCGGGCATTGCCGAGATGGACTCGGATGCGCGCCAGCATCTCCTCGATCACGATCGGCTTGGTCACGTAGTCGACGCCGCCGGCGTCGAGTCCGCGCACGATGTGCTCGGTTTCGGCAAGGCCCGTCATGAAGATCACGGGCACGTTGGCGAGGCCCGCATCGCGCTTGAGGCGGCGGCAGGTCTCGAACCCGTCAATGCCGGGCATCACCGCATCCAGCAGCACGATGTCGGGCGTGATCTGGTCGACAATGCGCATCGCGCTCGCGCCGTCGAGCGCCACCATCACCGTCATCCCGGCGCCGTCCAGCGCATCGGTGAGCAACCGCAGCGTTTCGGGGGAGTCATCGACAACGAGCGCTACGTCGCGCTTCTTCGGTTCAATGCTCATAAGCATGCAACGTCTTCAATGTGGCCATGTACTGGTCGAGATCGAAACGGTCGACGAGTGAGCGCATCTGCGCGACGAAGTCGGCGTGCTCAGGGTGCTCGCTGCCGATCTCGTCGAGCTTGAGCTGGATTCCCTTGACGTAGCCGATCTGGCCGAGCCCGATCAGCGCCTCGATGTGCCGCACCGGCGGCTTCGATCCGCTCTCCGGTCGCCAGAACGGCACCGCGATCTCGTCCGAGCCGTATTGCCATTCGATCTTGAGGAGCTGGCGGATCGTCTCCAGCAGCCGCGGAATGTCGATCGGCTTCATCAGATAGCCGTCGTGGAAGGGTTGCGCCAGCGGCGTGCCGTGGGCCTCCAGCGCGCTCGCCGACACCATCAGGATCCGCGCCTGGTGATGGCCGCTCGCGCGCAGCGCCTCCGCCACGGCCCAGCCGTCCATGGCCGGCATGGAGATGTCGAGCAGGAACAGATCGGGCCGGCAATGCTGCGCCAGCGCGAGGCAGCCCGCGCCGTCGGGGGCGCTGAGCAGGATGAAGCCGAGCGGCGTCAGCACCTCGCGCAGGAGATCGCGATGCACTGGGTCGTCGTCGGTGATGAGGATGGTCTTGCGCGTGCCGTGATAGCCGGAGACCGGCGCCTTCACCGGCGCGATGCGCTGCGGGTTGGTGACCTCCGACAGCAAGATCTTGACCTTGAAGGTGCTGCCGGCGCCGACCGTGCTCAAGACCTTGATGTCGCCGCCCATGACGCCGGCGAGCAAGCGGCTGATGGTCAGGCCGAGCCCGGTCCCGGTCTGCGGCTGCGAGACACCGAGCGCGCCGCGCTCGAACGGCGCGAAGATGCGCTCGAGATCGTCGCCGCGAATGCCGGGGCCGGTGTCGATCACCTCGAACTCGGCGACCGGGCTGCGATAGTGCACGACGAACTGCACGCTGCCGGTCTGGGTGAACTTGATCGCGTTGGAGAGCAGATTGATCAGGACCTGGCGCAGGCGCTTCTCGTCGGCATAGACCACGAGCGGCAAATAAGCCGGCCGCCTGAACACGAAGTCGATGCCCTTGGCAGCGGCCTGAAGGCGGAACATGCCGACGAGTTGATCCAGGAACTCGCTGAGCCGCACCTCGTCGCGCGACAGATAAAGCCGCCCCGCCTCGATCTTGGAGATATCCAGGATGCCGTCGATCAGGCCGGAGAGGTGATCGGCGCTGCGGCGGACCACGCGGACCTGGTCGCGCGGCTTGGTGGTCAGCGTCGAATCCTGCTCCAGCAGCTGGGCATAGCCGCTGATCGCGTTCAGCGGCGAACGCAGCTCGTGGCTGAGGCCGACGACGTAGCGGCTCTTGGCGAGGTTGGCGGATTCGGCGACCTCCTTGGCGCGCTGCAGCTCGGCATCGGTGCGCTTGTGCGCGTCGATCTCCTGGATCAGGAGCGCCGTCTGCCGTTTGGTTTCAGCCTCCGCCGCGCGGCGGCTCTGCTGCGCCAGCACGAACAGCCAGGCCACCACGCCGATGATGATGCTGAGCGAGAAGAACACCTTCCACAGCACGTTGGAGACGAGCATGTTCTCGCCATGTACGCTCGCGGAGGTCTGGAGATAGATCAGCCCCAGCACCAGTGCGACGAGGCCGGCCGAGACGACGAAGACCCCGATGTAATGGCCGAACTGCGAGTTGATCCGCTGATAGATCGGCTGTGGCAAGATCCTGCCAAGCGCCTCGGAGAATTGCACCTGCGCGCGCGCATGCGGCTTGCAGAGGTCATGGCAGCGTGCATCGAGCGAGCAGCAGAGCGAGCAGATCGGGCCGGCGTAAGCCGGGCAGGAGGTCATGTCCTCCGGCTCAAAGCTGTGTTCGCAGATACAGCACTGGATCGCCTCGATATTGGCCCAGCTTCGCTTCGGCTTGCGCGCGATGTAGTATTTTCCGCCGGTCAGCCAGGCGATCACGGGTGCGGTGACGAAGGCGACCGTCAGCGCAACGAAGGCGGCGAGCGCCTTCATGGTTGGGCCGAACAGGCCGTAAAAGGCCGCGATCGAGACGATGATCGCGAGCGTCATCGCGCCGACGCCGACCGGATTGATGTCGTAGAGATGCGCCCGCTTGAACTCCATCTGCGGCGGCCGCAGGCCGAGCGGCTTGTTGATCACGAGATCGGACACCAGCGCGCCGACCCAGGCAATCGCGACGTTGGAGTAGAGCGCCAGCGTCTGCTCCAGCGCCTTGTAGACGCCGATCTCCATCAGCAGCAGCGCGACCATTACGTTGAACACCAGCCAGACGACGCGCCCGGGATGGCTGTGGGTCAAGCGCGAGAAGAAATTCGACCAGGCGATCGAGCCGGCATAGGCGTTGGTGACGTTGATCTTGATCTGCGACAGCACCACGAAGAAGCCGGTCAGCGCCAGCGCGAGATCCGGCTCCGACAGCACGTAGCGAAACGCCACGAGATACATGTGCGCGGGCTCGGCGGCCTCTTCGGGCGGTACGCCATGGCTGAGCGCGAAGAAGGCGAGGAACGAGCCCGCGAGGAGCTTCAGCGCGCCGAGCACGATCCAGCCCGGCCCCGCGCTCATCAGCGCAATCCACCACGATGCTTTCGAGGTGCGCCGGTCGCGCGGCAAAAAGCGCAGGAAGTCGACCTGCTCGCCGATCTGCGCCACCAGCGAGAACACGACAGAGGATGCGACGCCGAACAGCAGCAGGTCGAAATGGCCGCCGAGGTCGCCGTGCTCGCCGGCGAATTTGTGCCATTCCGTGAAGGAGTGGGGGCTTGCCCAGGCGATTGCGGCAAAGGGCAGGATGTGGAGGACGATCCAGAGCGGCTGCGTCCAGAGCTGGAAACGGCTGATCAACGTGATGCCGTAGGTCACCAGCGGAATGATCGCGACCGCGCTGATGAGGTAGCCGATCGGGCGCGGGATGCCCAGACACATCTCCAGCGCGGTCGCCAGGATCACCGCCTCGACCGCGAAGAAGATGAAGGTGAAGGAGGCGTAGATCAGCGACGTGACGGTCGAGCCGATATAGCCGAAGCCGGCGCCGCGGGTGAGGAGGTCAATGTCGATGCCGCATTTGGCGGCATAATAGGCAATGGGTACGCCGCAGCAGAAGATGATGGTGGAGACAACCAGGATGGCGGCGGCGGCGTTGGTGACGCCGTAATTGAGGGTGATGGTTCCGCCGATCGCTTCGAGAACCAGGAACGAGATCGCGCCGATCGCGGTGTTGGCGACGCGGGCGGCGGACCAGCGTCGCGCGCTTTTGGCGGTGAAGCGCAGGGCGTAGTCTTCCAGCGTCTGGTTGGCGACCCATTGGTTGTACTGGCGCCTGACGCGGTCTATTCGCTGCCGCCCTGCCACTCGAACCCCACTCCCGAAGACGTCCGAAACCTCTCGCGAACTCGCAAATCCCGTACCAAAAGCCTACGTCGGTATTTTGCGGTGCAGTATACGCGATCTTGCGTATGCTTGCCCTGCACAAATTCGAGCCATCCTCACGGCACCAATCGCGTGTCCTCGAACAAACAGTGGGGTGCTCATGTCAGACGAAGCAAACAAGGGCTTGTTGTCGCCGTTACGGCGCAAACTATTGATGGGAATGGCCGCCGTGCCGGCCATCACGATGCTGCCGAAGGCATCGTTTGCGCAGGCCCCGGCGACCTCGGCGGTCAACACCACGGGTCTCGCGGTCACCGACACCGAAGTGACGGTCGGCATCCTGCATTCGGCGACCGGCACCATGGCCATCTCCGAGACCGGCTCGATCGAGGCCGAGAAGCTCGCCATCGAGCAGATCAACGCCATGGGCGGCGTGCTCGGCCGCAAGATCAAGTTCATCCAGGAAGACGGCGCCAGCGACTGGCCGACCTTCGCCGAAAAGGCCAAGAAGCTTCTCGTCAACGACAAGGTCGCGGCCATCATGGGCTGCTGGACCTCGGCCTCCCGCAAGGCAGTGCTGCCGGTCATGGAGCAGTACAACGGCATGCTCTATTACCCGACCTTCTATGAAGGCCTCGAGCAGTCCAAGAACGTGATCTACACCGGCCAGGAAGCGACCCAGCAGATCCTCGCCGGCCTGAACTGGATCGCCAAGGAGAAGGGCGCAAAGTCGTTCTTCTTCATCGGCTCGGACTACATCTGGCCGCGCACCTCGAACAAGATCGCGCGCAAGCATGTCGAGAACGTGCTGAAGGGCAAGGTCGTCGGCGAGGAATACTATGCGCTCGGCTCGACCCAGTTCAATTCGGTCATCAACAAGATCAAGCTGACCAAGCCCGACGTGATCTTCACCGACGTCGTCGGCGGCTCGAACGTCGCCTTCTACAAGCAGCTCAAGGCTGCCGGCATCGACCTCTCCAAGCAGGCGCTGCTGACGATCTCGGTCACCGAAGACGAAATCGACGGCATCGGCGGCGAGAACATCGCGGGCGCCTATGCCTGCATGAAGTACTTCCAGTCGCTCGACAACCCGAACAACAAGACCTTCGTGCCCGCGTTCAAGAAGATGTGGGGCGAGAAGACCGTGATCGGAGACGTCACCCAGGCTGCCTATCTCGGCCCGTGGCTGTGGAAATTGACGGTCGAGAAGGCCGGCTCGTTCGACATCGACAAGATCGCGGCGGCTTCGCCCGGCGTCGAGTTCAAGGGTGCTCCGGAAGGCTATGTGCGGATCCACGAAAACCATCACCTCTGGTCGAAGACCCGGGTGGGCCGCGCCAAGCTCGATGGCCAGTTCGAGCTGATCTACGAGACCGCCGATCTCGTCGAGCCGGATCCGTTCCCCAAGGGCTACCAGTAAGAAGCGGCATCCGTCGCGCTTTCTCTCGAGATCAACAGCTCCCTGGCGTGGACAGCAAATCCACGCCCAAGACCCCCGCGTCGCGAACCTGCTCGCGGCGCGGGACCCTTACCCCTGACGGAGGACATCGATGTTCGGCGACTACTCGCTTGGTGATCTTGGCTCCATCTTCGTCATGCAGGGGTTTGCAGGACTGATCCTGTTCTCGGTCTACGTGCTGATGGCGCTCGGTCTTGCCATCATCTTCGGCCAGATGGGCGTCATCAACATGGCCCATGGCGAGTTCATGATCCTCGGGGCCTACGTCACCTGGATGACCTCGAGTTTCTTCCAGTCCCATTTGCCGAGCCTGTTCAGCGGCTACTTCTTCCTCGCGATGATCCTGGCATTCATCGCATCCGGTGCGCTGGGAATGCTGGTGGAATGGGTGCTGATACGGCACCTCTACAAGCGCCCGCTCGACACGCTGCTCGCCACCTGGGGCCTCAGCCTGATGCTGCAGCAGGCCTATCGTTCCGTGTTCGGCGCGCGCGAGGTCGGCGTCGAGCTGCCGCAATGGATGCTCGGCTCGCTGCACGTGAGCGACAGCATCGAAGTGCCGATCAACGGCGTCTTCGTGATGTGCCTCACCGTGCTGATCACCGTCGGCGTCGCCTACGTCATGTACAAATCGCGCTGGGGCCGCCAGGTCCGCGCCGTGGTGCAGAATCGCATCATGGCCGGCGCCGTCGGCATCAATACCGAGAAGGTCGATCGCTACACGTTCGGACTCGGTTGCGGCATCGCCGGCGTCGCCGGCAGCGCCTTCACCATGATCGGCTCGACCGGGCCGACATCGGGCCAGCTGTACATCGTCGATACGTTCCTCGTCGTCGTATTCGGCGGCGCGGCCAGCCTGCTGGGCACTATCGCCTCCGCGTTCTCGATCTCGCAGACGCAATCGACGTTCGAATTCTTCATGTCGGGCTCGATGGCCAAGGTGCTCACGCTGCTCGCTGTCGTCGGCATCCTGATGCTGCGGCCGCAGGGCCTCTTCGCCCTCAAAGTCCGCAAATAACGGGAAGCAGGCAAGTCATGGTCATCAATTCACGCTTCTTCAATCGCTCCGAGCTCATGGGCTTCATTGTCCTGGCTGCCGTGCTGTTCGTGATCTTGCCGCTGACGCTGGATGTGTTCCGCCTCAACCTGGTCGCGAAATACCTGACCTACGCCTTCGTCGCACTCGGCCTCGTTCTGTGCTGGGGCTATGGCGGCATCCTGAGCCTGGGACAGGGCGTGTTCTTCGGCCTCGGCGGCTATTGCATGGCGATGTTCCTCAAGCTCGAGGCCTCCAGCGTCGAGAACACGAAGATCCAGTCGACGCCCGGCATTCCCGACTTCATGGACTGGAATCAGATCACGTCGCTGCCGCTGTTCTGGCAACCGTTCCACAGCCTCACCTTCACCATCCTCGCCATCATCCTGGTCCCCGGCATCTTCGCGCTGATCATCGGCACCGCGATGTTCAAGCGCCGCGTCGGCGGCACCTATTTCGCGATCATCACCCAGGCCGTCGCCGCCATCCTGACGATCCTGATTGTCGGTCAGCAGGGCTATACCGGCGGCATCAACGGCATGACCGACCTGAGGACCCTCAAGGGCTGGGACATCCGGCCCGACCACGCCAAGGTTATCCTGTACTTCGTCGAGGTGGTGCTGCTGTTCGCGTGTATCGGCATCGCGCAGTTCATTCGCCTGACCAAGCTCGGACGCATCCTGGTGGCGATGCGCGAACAGGAGGATCGCGTCCGCTTCTCCGGCTACAGCGTCGCCAATTTCAAGATCTTTGCGTTCTGCATGGCCGCGGTCTTCGCTGCGATTGGCGGCGCCATGTTCGCGCTCAATGTCGGTTTCATGTCGCCATCCTTTGTCGGCATCGTGCCGTCGATCGAGATGGTGATCTACACCGCGGTCGGTGGGCGCATGTCGATCTTCGGCGCGATATGGGGCGCCATCCTGGTGAATTTCGCCAAGACCAGCCTCTCGGAATCATTCCCGCAGCTCTGGCTGTTCGGCCTCGGCGGGCTGTTCATCGCGGTCGTGCTCGCCTTCCCGAACGGTCTGTCCGGGCTCTGGGCCGACTACATCCAGCCCCACATCGACCGCCTGTTCACCTCGCGCAAGTCGAAGGCGGGCTGGAAAGACAATTCGGTCGCCGACGGCGCGCCGGCAGAGTGAGGAGACCATCATGCTCGTCGGACATCAGCCCAAGGAATTCCTGCTCGCGGTCTCCGGACTAACCGTCTCGTTCGACGGGTTCAAGGCCGTCAATGACCTTTCCTTCTACATCGAGGAGAACGAGATCCGCGTCATCATTGGACCGAACGGCGCCGGCAAGACGACCGTGCTCGACCTGATCTGCGGCAAGACCAAGGCGACCGAAGGCTCGATCCAGTTTCGTGGCACGGAGCTGACGAAGCTGAAGGAGAACGAGATCGTCAAGGCCGGAGTGGGGCGTAAATTCCAGACGCCGTCGGTGTTCGAGGATCTCACCGTGTTCGAGAATCTCGAGATTTCCTTTCCGCGCGGCCGGTCTGTGTTCGGCTCGCTGACCTTCCAGCGCGACCAGCAGGTCAAGGACCGCGTTGAGGAAGTCGCAGAAATGATCTTCCTCAAGGAGAAGCTCAACACCTACGCGTCCGAGCTCAGCCACGGCCAGAAGCAATGGCTCGAGATCGGTATGCTGCTGATCCAGGATCCGGACCTGTTGATGCTCGACGAGCCCGTCGCCGGCATGAGCGTATCCGAGCGCGCCAAGACCGCCGAGCTGCTCAATCGCATCATCAAGAATCGCTCGGTCCTGGTGATCGAGCACGACATGAAGTTCGTCGAGGACATCGCGCACAAGGTCACCGTGCTCCACCAGGGCCAGATCCTCTCCGAGGGCACCATGGAAAAGGTGAAGAACGACCCCAAGGTCGTCGAAGTTTACCTCGGTCACTAGGAGCGCGGATCATGCTGGCAATTTCAGACCTCCACGTCGCCTACGGCCAGAGCGAGGTGCTGCACGGGCTCAACGTCAAGGTCGCCGCGAACGAGATCGTCGCGATCATGGGCCGCAACGGCATGGGCAAGACCACGCTGATGAAATCGCTGATGGGCATCCTGCCGACCAAGAGCGGCTCGGTGACCATGGACGGCGCCGAGCTGGGCAGCCTGCCGAGCTACGCGCGCGTCGCCAAGGGGCTCGCCTATGTGCCGCAGGGTCGCATGATCTTCTCGACCATGACGGTGAAGGAGAACATCGAGACCGGCCTCGTCGTCTCCGGCGGGACCGAGGTGCCTGAAGACATCTACGAATTGTTTCCGGTGCTGCTGGAGATGAAGGGCCGCCGCGGCGGCAATCTCTCCGGCGGCCAGCAGCAGCAACTCGCGATCGCCCGCGCGCTCGCGACCAAGCCGAAAGTGCTGCTGCTGGACGAGCCGACCGAGGGCATCCAGCCGTCGATCATCAAGGAGATGGCGCGCACCTTGAAGCGCATCCGCGACGAAAAGGGCCTCTCGATCGTCGTGTCCGAGCAGGTCCTGAGTTTTGCGCTCGATATCGCCGATCGCGTGCTGGTGATCGAGAACGGCGAAATCGTGCGCGACGATCCGCGCGACGCCGTCGATGCCGCGCAGGTCTCGAAATATCTGTCCGTCTAACCAACCGCAGTAGAAGGGAGCATCTCGATGCCAGAGACACTGATCAAGGTCGATCTCACCAAGTCGGCTTACGAAAATGACATGGTGCACAACCGCTGGCACCCCGACATTCCGATCGTGGCCTGGGTCAATCCCGGCGACGATTTCATCATCGAGACCTATGACTGGACCGGCGGCTTCATCAAGAACAACGATTCCGCCGACGACGTGCGCGACATCGACCTGTCGATCGTGCACTTCCTGTCCGGCCCGATCGGCGTCAAGGGCGCCGAGCCCGGCGACCTCCTCGTCGTCGACCTGCTCGACGTCGGCCCGATGAAGGAGAGCCTGTGGGGTTTCAACGGCTTCTTCTCCAAGCAGAACGGCGGCGGTTTCCTGACCGACCATTTCCCGCTGGCGCAGAAGTCGATCTGGGACATCAAGGGCCTCTATACCTCGTCCCGCCACGTCCCCGGCGTCAACTTCGCAGGCCTGATCCATCCCGGCCTGATCGGCTGTCTGCCCGATCCGAAGATGCTGGAGACCTGGAACAAGCGCGAGGCCGAGCTGATCTCGACCAACCCGACCCGCGTGCCCGGCCTTGCCAATCCGCCGTTCGCGGCGACCGCCCATGGCGGCCGCGCCAAGGGCGACGTCAAGGCCAAGATCGGCGCGGAAGGTGCTCGCACCGTGCCGCCGCGCGAGCATGGCGGCAATTGCGACATCAAGGATCTCTCGCGCGGCTCGAAGATCTACTTCCCGGTCTATGTGCCCGGCGCCGGTCTGTCGATGGGCGACCTCCACTTCAGCCAGGGCGATGGAGAAATCACCTTCTGCGGCGCCATCGAGATGGCGGGCTGGCTGCATCTGAAGGTCGAGGTGATCAAGGACGGCATGGCGAAATACGGCATCAAGAACCCGATCTTCAAGCCGTCGCCGATCACGCCGAACTACAAGGACTATCTGATCTTCGAAGGCATCTCGGTCGACGAGCAGGGCAAGCAGCACTATCTCGACGTCCACATCGCCTATCGCCAGGCCTGCCTCAACGCGATCGAGTATCTGAAGAAGTTCGGCTATTCCGGTGCCCAGGCCTATTCGATCCTCGGCACCGCGCCGTGCCAGGGTCATATCTCCGGCGTGGTCGACGTGCCCAATGCCTGCGCCACGTTATGGCTGCCGACCGAGATCTTCGACTTCGACGTGATGCCGTCGGCGGCAGGACCCATCAAGCACATCACCGGCGATATCCAGATGCCGATCTCGCCGGACAAATAGCCAGTGCTCTCCCTCTCCCCGTCCTTACGGGGAGAGGGTCGGGGTGAGGGGCTGTCTCCGCACGAACGGTGGCAGGTGCTGTGTTGAACAGACCATAGCGTAGGGATGATGCGATGCCGGTCTATGAATATCTCTGTGACGACTGCGGTCCGTTCAAGGATCTCCGCCCGATGGCGGAATGCGACGATCCGCAGAGCTGCCCGCACTGCGAGATGATGGCGCCACGCGTCATCCTGACCGCGCCGAATTTCTTCTGCATGCCGGCGGAGAAGCGCAAAGCCCACGCCGTCAACGAGCGCAGCTCGCACGCACCGCAAACACTTGCGCAATACAAGGCCTCGCACGGACCGGGTTGCGGCTGTTGTTCGTCAGGCAAGACCGTGAAGGACAAGAACGGGTCCGACAGGAAGAAGCCGGCGCGGCTGGTGACCAAGACCAAAAGCGGCGCCAAGGGTTTTCCCACCGCGCGCCCCTGGATGATCAGCCACTAACGCTACGTGCCAACAGCAAACCAATAAAAGACAGGAGCGCTCAACATGCTTCACGGTGATATCTCCAGCAGCAACGACACGGTCGGCGTCGCGGTCGTGAACTACAAGATGCCGCGGCTGCACACCAAGGCCGAGGTGCTCGACAACGCCCGCAAGATCGCCGACATGATCGTCGGCATGAAGATCGGCCTGCCCGGCATGGACCTCGTGATCTTCCCGGAGTATTCCACGCAAGGCATCATGTACGACTCCAAGGAGATGTACGAGACGGCGTCCATGGTGCCGGGCGAGGAGACCGCGATCTTCGCGGAAGCCTGCCGCAAGGCCAAAGTGTGGGGCGTGTTCTCGCTCACCGGCGAGCGCCACGAGGAGCATCCGCACAAGGCGCCCTACAACACCCTGATCCTGATGAACGACAAGGGTGAGATCGTCCAGAAGTACCGCAAGATCATGCCATGGGTACCGATCGAAGGCTGGTATCCCGGCAATTGCACCTATGTCTCCGAGGGTCCGAAAGGCCTCAAGGTCAGCCTGATCATCTGCGACGACGGCAACTATCCGGAGATCTGGCGCGACTGCGCCATGAAGGGCGCCGAGCTGATCGTGCGTTGCCAGGGCTACATGTATCCGGCCAAGGAACAGCAGGTCATGATCTCCAAGGCGATGGCCTGGGCCAACAATGTCTATGTCGCGGTCGCCAATGCCGCCGGCTTCGACGGCGTCTATTCCTATTTCGGTCACTCCGCGATCATCGGCTTCGACGGCCGTACGCTCGGTGAATGCGGCGAGGAGGATTACGGCATCCAGTACGCCCAGCTGTCGAAGCATCTGATCCGCGATGCGCGCCGCAACGGCCAGTCGCAGAACCACCTCTACAAGCTGGTCCACCGCGGCTACACCGGCATGATCAATTCCGGTGACAGCCCCCGCGGCGTCGCGGCCTGCCCCTATGATTTCTACAAGAATTGGATCGCCGATCCCGAAGGCACCCGCGACATGGTGGAAGCGATGACCCGCTCGACGCCGGGGACCGCGGAATGCCCGATCGACGGCATCCCGAACGAGGCGGCGGCCAGCAATTACTGAGCTGTTGCGACCGGCTTCATGCGCCAAATGGGAATTTGGCCCTGCAAACCGTGTCCCGGTTGCAACATGACCTCCGGATTCTGCCTCGGTTGTGGGTCAAACCGACGCATTCCGGTGGCGCCGTAGTTCTACGGAACCTTCCCATGGCCTAAGTTCCCCGGGAACTGGCGGGGAAGCGGGGGCGTGACGTGAGGGGCGAGGGGCTATCGAGGCGGCAGGATCGACTGCGCCGGCGCAGCGCCGCGTTGCTCGTCGGCGCATCTGCGTTCGTTTTGGGATCCAGCCTGTGCGCATCGCCGGCGAACGCGGCTTGCACGCCCGATCCGGCCACGAGCGGCCAGACCGTCACCTGTAGCGGCACCGACGCGGACGGCTTTCAGGCCGGGGCCGGCGTCGATGCCCTCAATGTCAACGTGCTGTCAGGCGCGACCGTGGACGACAACGGCGCGCTCTCGATTGGCGTCAACGATTCCAGCACCGTCACCAACAACGGCACCGTGTCGGCCGGCTCGGGCCTAACCGGCATTGCCGTTGGAAATTCCAACACCGTGATCAACAACAGCATCATCACAGTGATCGACAACGGTCTCGGCATCCAGGCAATCGATCACAACGTCATTACCAATGCCGGAACGATCACGACGGGCGACAGCGGCGCCGCGATCTCGGTCGGTGACAACAACACCGTCACCAACAGCGGTGCGCTGTCGGTCGGCGCGTCGGGCGTGGGTGTCTTCGCCGGGGTGAGCAACACGATCACAAATGCCGCGACGGGCACGATTACGGGCGGTGACGGTGCAACCGGCATCTTGGCGTTCGGCAGTGCAACCATCACCAATGCGGGCGCGATCGCGGTCGGCGATTCCGCCGGCTTCTCCGGCGGCATTCTGGCGATCAGTGACAACAACACGATCACCAACACGGCCACCGGCACGATCACGGTCGGGCAGAACGCCGCCGGCATCTTCCTGCAAGGCGACTTCCAGACTGTCAGCAATTCTGGTTCGATCACGGCCGGAGATTTTGGCGTCGGCATTGCCGTGCTGGGCGACGACTCGAAAGTCACCAACGGCGGCACGATCACGGTCGGGGGCAGCGGGACGGCCGGCATTTCGATGCAGGGTGACCGGGCCACGATCAGCCAGAGCGGCACGATCAATGTCGGCCTGGGCGGGGTGGCCATCGCCTATACCGGCTCGTCCTCGACGATTACCAACAGCGGGCAGATCACGGGCGCCGACTTTGTCGAGGGCATCTTCGTCGTCGGCGATTCCAACATTGTCACCAACACGGGCAAGATCACCGTCGGCGACACTGGCGTCGGCATCGACGTCAGCTCCTTCAGCACGACCAACCAGATCGTCAACACCGGCACCATCACCGTCGGCGCCAACGGCACGGGCATCATGCTGAGCGGCGGCGGCAGCCTCTTCAACTCCGGCACCATCGATGCCAGCGCGGCCGGTGCCATTGCGATCGACTTCTGCGGTTGCGGCAACAACACGCTCACCCTCGGCCCCGGCAGCGTCATCAACGGCCAGGTATTTGCGTCCGGCACCGACACATTCCAGCTCGGCGGCACCGGCAAGGACACGTTCAATCTCGACCTGATCGGCGTCGGCCTCCAGTACGACGGGTTCTCGACCTTCAACAAGGTTGACAGCTCGACCTGGACGATCACCGGCACCGGCAATCAGGACTGGAATGTGCTTGGCGGTACGCTCCTGCTCGCCGGCACCATCAACGGCACTGTGTCCGTCGCCACCGGGGGCACTTTCGGCGGCATTGGCACGGTCAGTACGATCGCCGTCAATGGCGGCACGTTTGCGCCGGGCAATCCGACCGGGACGCTGAGCGTGTCGGGCGATCTCACCTTCACGTCGGCGTCGAGTTACATGGTGCAGGTCTCGGGCGCCAGCAATGGCCTTGCGGTCGTGACCGGAACGGCGACGCTCGGCGGCGCCACCGTCGTCGTGGTTCCGACCGGCTCGATCGCGAAGCACTACACGATCCTCAGCGCGGGGACGCTGCCCGATACCTTCAATCCCGTCGTCGCGGGCCTGTCGCCGAACCTGCACGCGACGCTGAGCTATGGCCTCAACAATGTCGACCTCGACCTCGCGCTCGGCTATGGCGGCGGCCTCAACATCAATCAGCAGAACGTCGCCAATGTGCTGACGAACTATTTCAACCGCACCGGCAGCCTTCCCGTGGCGCTCGCCAATCTCTCTCCGGCCGGTCTGACGCAGGCCTCGGGCGAATCGGGCACGGGGTCGCAGCAGACGACCTTCAACGCGATGAACCTGTTCATCAGTCTGCTGACCGACGTGTTCGGCTCAGGCCGCAGCGGCGCGCCCGGTGCGACGCCCTATGCCGACGACGCGAGCGCGAATGCCTATGCCGCGACCGGCAGGAACGCGCGTGACAAGAACGCGCGCGACGCCTTCGCCGCGATCCACCGCAAGGCGCCGCCCGCAACGTTCGAGCAGCGCTGGGACGTCTGGGCTGCGGGCTATGGTGGTTCGCAGACCACTGATGGTAATGTCGCCCTCGGCTCCAACAACACCAGCAGCAGCGTCTATGGCACCGCCGTTGGCCTCGATTATCGCTTCTCGCCGTCGACGATCGCCGGCTTTGCGCTTGCCGGCGGCGGCACCGGCTTCAATGTCAACGGGCTCGGCTGGGGCCGCTCCGACCTGTTCCAGGCCGGCGCCTTCGTGCGTCACACGGCGGGGCCGGCCTACATCACGGCCGCGCTGGCCTATGGCTGGCAGGACGTGACGACCAATCGCATCGTTACCGCTGCCGGCACTGACCAGTTGCGCGCGCAGTTCAATGCCAATGCCTTCTCGGGCCGCGTCGAGGGCGGCTACCGCTATGCCACGCAGTGGATTGGCTTGACGCCCTATGCTGCGGCTCAAGCCACTCTGTTCAGCCTGCCGAGCTATTCGGAGTTCGCGGTGGTCGGAAACAACACCTTTGCGCTCAACTATGGCGCCAAGGACGTGACCAGCACCCGCACCGAGCTCGGCTTTCGCGCGGACAAGTCGTTTGCTGCGGCCGGCGGCCTGATGACCTTGCGGGGCCGTCTCGCCTGGGCGCATGATTTCAACCCGGATCGCACCGTCGGCGCGGTATTCCAGACGTTGCCGGGCACGGCCTTCGTCGTGAATGGCGCCGCCCAGTCGCGCGATTCCGCGCTGACCACGGCAGCCGTGCAGGTGAACTGGATGAACGGCTGGTCCGCATCCGCGACTTTCGAGGGCGAGTTCTCGAACGTCACCCGCTCCTACGCCGGCAAGGGCGTCGTGCGCTACGCGTGGTGAAGCGCGCCGCCCTCCAGGGGAGGGTAAGAAAGATCCCTACTGCTTCTTCTGCGGGGGCTTGCGCGGCGGGCGCGGGGCGGCGGCAGGCGAGGGCGTGCCAGCCATCTTGTTCGCGGTCTCGCTGACGTCGAGCAGCGAGCGACGGATATCCTCGATATAGCTCGCCGATTTCTTCTTCATGGCATCGGTGAGCTCGTGCAATCCCCTGATCTTCTCGAACAGCTCGTCGGCCTTGCCGTCGACGAAGCCTGGCACCACGCTCTCGATCTTGGTGACCGCCTTGTCGAAGCCCGCGAAGGCGCTGTCGACCTTGGCCATGACGGCATCGATCTCGCCACCCTTGCTCCTGAGATCGGCGGTGTGGGTCTCGAACGTGCGCAGGCCCTCCTTGATCGCAGGGGCGTTGCTGACGATGGTGCGGTCGACGCTGTGCAGGGTGTCGACGATCGTTTCGACGTCGCTGAGATCGGCGGTCAGCACGGGAATGCCGTCCGAATCCAGCGGCACAGGCGGTGCGGAGGGCGCGCCGCCGATCAAGGAAACCGCGGCGATGCCGGTGAGACCCTGGAACTCGATTCCGGCCACGGTGTCCTTGCGGATCGGCGCGGAATTGTCGAGCATCACCAGCGCCACGACCTTGCGCGGATTGTCCAGCTTGATCGACAGGATCTGGCCCGCGAGCACGCCGTCGAAATTGACCGGGCCGCCGCGGCGCAAGCCGCTGGCGGAACCGCCCTCGAACACCACGCGCAACTGGCTGCGGCTCTGGGCGGTGCGCCATTTCTGCACGCCGAGCAGGCCGCCGAACGCCACGGCAATCACCGCCAGCGTCGCCGTTCCGATCACAAGATTGCTCGCGCGTGCCATCGGGCGATTCTACGGCCAAAACGGGAGGGTTGGAAGGAGTCCCAATGGTAAGTAGGGCGGGTTAGCGAAACGTAACCCGCCACTATCTATCGCCGACGTGGGGATGAATTGGCGGATTACGCTTCGCTAATCCGCCCTACGGACTCACGCGACATCAATGTCCGGCGGCGCGTTTTGCCGCGGCATTGTTCAGAACGATCAGCGCATCGACGGCCACGCCCGTCCTGGTATTGATCAGGAACGGGTTGATGTCGATCGAGGCGATTCGATCGCCGGCATCCGCGATCAGATTGGACAGGCCGACCAGCGCCTTCACCGCGGAGGCCTCGTGCAGGGGCGGCTTGCCGCGATAGCCGCGCATCTTGATGCCGGCCTTGGTGCGGCCGATCAGGAGCCGTGCTTCGGCCTCGTCCAGCGGCGCGCCGGCGAGCGCGACGTCCTTCATCAGCTCGATGTCGATGCCGCCGGTGCCGAACAGCACCAGCGGCCCCATCTCGGCGTCGAGCGAGGCGCCGACGACGAGCTCCAGGTCAGCCTTGACCTGCTGCGCGATCAGGATGCCGTCGAGCTTCGGCTTGCCCTTCAGCTTCGCCACCCGTGCGGTGATGTCTAGAAATGCCTTCTTCACCTCGGCGGCGCTGTTGAGATTCAGCACCACGCCGCCGATGTCGGATTTGTGCAGGATCTCGGCGCTGACGACCTTCGCCACGACCGGAAAGCCGATCTGCTTGGCGATCTTCACGGCCTCCGCCGCGGTCCGTGCGATCGCTTCCTTCGAGATCGGGATGCCATAGGCTTTGAGAAGCTTTTTGGAGGCGACCTCGTCGAGTGCGGCGCCGGTTGCCGATTTCAGCGCCTTCTCGAGCACGGCACGCGCGGCCGGCTTCGAGCTCGCGACGATGTCGGGCACTTCCTTGCGCAGCTTCGCATAGTCGAGCAGCGATCTGATCGCGGTCACCGCACGGTCCATGCCCTGCATGACCGCGAGATGCGGCAGCGATTTGCGCAAGCCCTTCGTGAACTCGGTGAATCCGATCGACATCGCGCTGATGTAGATCACGGGCTTTGAGGCCTGGCTGGCCATCTCGTCGACGATGCGCAGGTTTCGCTCGCGCAGCTCGTGCGGCGTCTTCGGCAGCTCGGCATCGACGATGACGATGTCGATGTCAGGGTCGTCGATCATCAGCTTGATCGACTTCATGTAGACCGACGGGTCGACCACCGCGGCAAAGCCGGCGTCGAGCGGATTGCCGACGATCGAGCCCGGCCCGAGCATCTTGGCGAGCTCCGAGCCGACGTGCGGGCTCAGCGGCGCAAAGTTCAGGCCTTCCGCATAGAAGGCGTCGAGCAGCATGCCGCGCTTGCCGCCTGACAGCGTGACCGCGGCGAGCCGGTCGCCCTTGGGCATGGCCGCGTGAACGAAGCACTCGGTGGTCTCGATCAGCTCGTCGAGCCCGCCGACCCGGATGACGCCTTCGCGCGTTGCAATGGCATCGAACGTCTCGATCGAGCCGGCGAGCGCGCCGGTATGGGCCATCGCCGCCGCGCGGCCGCCCTCGGATGAACCGAGCTTGAGCGCGATCACCGGCTTGCTCGCGGCGCGCGCGGCCTTGCAGGCGTCGCGAAACGCCTTGGTGTTGCGCACGCCCTCGAGATAGACGACGATCACCTTGATGCTCGGGTCCTCGGCGAAATAGCGCATCAGGTCGGGCGTCTCGAGCCCGGTCTCGTTGCCGGTCGTCACCATGTAGCCGACCCCGACGCCGCGGTCCTCCAGCGCCTGGCGGATCGCCATGACGATGGCGCCGGACTGTCCGGCGATCGCCACCGCGCCCTGTTCCATGGTGACGATGCGGTCGTCGATATTGGTGAAGAGCTTTTCGCCGGCGCTCAAATTGCCGAGACAGTTCGGGCCGGTGACGGCGAGTCCCGTCTCGCGCACGGCTTGCTGCAGTTCGGCGGCGAGCTTCTGGCTCTCCTCATCCTGCAACTCGCTGAAGCCCGAGGTGACGATGGTGGCCGAACGCGCGCCGGCCGCGGCGGCGTCGCGGATCACCTGCACGGCAAAGCGCGCCGGCACCAGCACCAGCACGTGATCGGGCTTTTCCGGCAGGCTCGCAAAATCCTTGTAGCAGGGCACGCCCCAGATCGTCTCGCGCCTGGCGTTGAGCGGATAGAGCCCGCCCTCGTAGCCGTATTTGACCAGATTATTCCAGATGCGCTCGGCATAGTTGCCGGGCTTGTCGGTCGCGCCCACCAGCACGATGTTGTGCGGGTGCAGCATGGCGTGGATGCCTTTGACGACGTCGCTGGCATCGGGTGATGGAGACCATGGGCGCTGAGAAACGGACGCTGCAGGCACTCGGGCTTCCATGGCGTTTCCTCACCTTTTGTTTTTGTTGCAGCGCGCTGCCATGCGCCGGTATCCCGGGGTCGATCGTGACGGGCTCCATGCCGCGTGGCGGAATGGTGGAGCTTCGCAACAAAGGCTAGCATCACCAGAGTTTTGGCGAAAGTGCGAACGGCGGGGCGAGGTGCTAGGACTCCGCGACATTCAACGTCTCAAAGGTGATCATGCCGCTGCTGTCCGTCGTGGTGCCCACGCTCGATCGTCCCGACACGCTTCGTCACGCACTCGCGACCATGGCGTGCCAGCCCGCTGCTGCCGATTGCGAGTTCATCGTCCAGAACAACGGCGGCAATCCCGAGATTGCGGACATGGTCGCGGGTCTGAACGACGCGCGCTTCAGGCACTTCGCCAGCGATACCGTTCTGACCATGACCGATAATTGGGAGGCCGCGCTCGGCCATGCCGCGGGCGAGTACGTCACCTTCATCGGCGACGACGACGGGCTGATGCCCTACGCCTGCGCCACGGCAACGGACATTCTGGCGGATCGCAAGATCGATCTTCTGAGCTGGCGTGCGTACAGCTATTATTGGCCGAATTACTACCATCCGGCCTTTCGCAACAGGCTGGTTGCGGAGATCGACCTCGTCTCGTCCGCACGGCGCGTCTCGTCGCGGAACGAGCTGGCGCGCATCTTCGGCTTTCAGGCCCACTATTCATACCTGCCGATGATCTACAATTCATTCGTCCGCCGCAGCGTCATCGACCGGATGCGCGCGGCCGGCGGCCGCTATTTCATCGGTCTCTCTCCCGATGTGGCCTCCGGCATCGCCAATGCCGCGCTGACCGACAGCTTCGTCCGCCTGTCGCGGCCCCTGAGCATGTCCGGCATTTCGCGGCACAGCACCGGCCACGCGCTGTTCTTCGAGACGACGGACCTGCTCGAGACATCGCGTGGCGCCCGCGATTTCGGCGCCGTTGACGGCGATCCGAAACTTCCCGACCTCAATGCACTCCAGCTCTTCATCGCCAAGGACATGCTCGTCCTCAAGGACCTGCTGCTGGCCGATGACGATCATGTCCGGCTCGACTACATGACGCTGGCGCAGGCGCTTGCAACCGACATCAACAATCGGCCGTCCCTGTATGATCGGACCGTGCAGACCATCGGCGAACTCGCCGGCATGCATGGTTTCGATGTCGCCGACATCGTCATTCCCGCACGCCGCACGCATCGCCCGCTTCCCGGCCGGGGCGTCCGCGCAACCGGATTGAACCGTGTGCTTTACGAGCTGGACGGCTCCGCGCTTGGACTTAATTCGATCGCGGATGCGGTGCGCGTGATTGCGCAGTTCGTTCCGGATCAGGCTCCGTTCGACCCGGCCGCCCTGGAAACGTCCGTGTCCGCGCCTGTCCTGGGCGGGGAGGAGCTTGCATTCGCGCGTGACGGGACCGGCATCGCCGCGCTGGCCGAGGGATGGAGCGAGCCGGAGCAATGGGGCACCTGGTCCATCGCCAGGAACTGTGTGCTCCGCTTCGAGGTCCGTCCCGTTCCGCCACAACCGGCCGAGATCGTGCTGGCGTGCCGGGCTTTCGTCTCCGACAGGAATCCGCAACTGCGGGTCGTCTGCCGCGTCGGCAACGGAGCGCCACAGGAGCTGACATTCTCGACCGATGGGTTCGCCGGCCTGCGCCGATTGACGCTCGATCCGGCCGCGATCGCCGCCGATGGGATGGTCACCATCAGCCTCGCATTATCCGATCCGCTCTCACCTGCGGATCTGGCATTGGGCTCCGATGTCCGTCCGCTCGGCATCGGGCTCGAACGGATCTGGCTCGATCGCGGTGCCCGAGGCCGCTGACAACAGCCTGCTCAGTGCCGCAGCAGGCTCAGCTTGTAGGCGTAATGATAGGCCAATTGCTTGGCGAGATAGGGGGCGATGGCGCGGCGGATTTGCAGCTGCGTCGGGTCGAAGCCGAGAACGCGGCGCCGCAGGATACCCATCTCCTTGACGCCGACTGCATAGGTCGCGGCCGTCTTCTGGGCATCGTGGATCCGGAAGCAGGCGAGAAACCGCGGCAGCCGTACGAACTTGAATCCTGCGGCCTGTGCCCGAAGGATGAAGTCCCAGTCCATCGCATAGTGAAAGCTCTCGTCGATCGGACCGATCCTGTCCCACACGCGCCTGCGCCAGAACATTGTCTCCTGCGGAATATAATCGGCGTATTGCAGCGTCTTGTCGTCATGGGGCGGCAGCACGGCACGCCCGACCTCGAGGCCCTCGCGATCGACGAAGACGCGATGGCCGTACACGACGTCGACATCGGGATGGGACATGAAGTAGTTGGCGACATAGGCCAACGTCCCCGGCAGCAGGATGTCGTCGCTGTTCAGGTACGCCATGATCTCGCTGTCGACGCCGGCAAAGCCGAGATTGATGGCATTGGACTGCCCGTTGTCCGGCGCGCTCTTCCAGCTGATGCCGTCGCCACGGCTCTTCAGCAGATCGATCGTGCCGTCGATCGAGGCGCCGTCCTGCACGTGGTAATACAGGTTCGGATAGTTCTGGCTGACGATGCTCTCGATCGTGGCGCCGAGATATTGCGCATGGTTGTAACTGGGCGTGACCATGGCGATCCGCGGCGCACCTGCGGGGATCGCCGGTGCGGAGGGGAAAGCGGTCAGGTTGAGCAGGCGCGGCGGATATTGCTCGAAGGTCCAGATCGGCGGCCGGCGCCAGAGGCTCCTCAACGAGGTTCGTCTTTGTCCGGCGGCAATGAGGTCCTGATTCCTTTCCAGGAGCGCGACGCGATTTTCGAGCTGCTCCAACCGCTGCTCGAGACGCTGCCTGTACTCGTCGTCCATGACGGTCGGTCCCGGAAAGCGCAATGTCAAAATCAATCGTCCATTCTTATAGGTCAATCGGCAGTCCCGCCAGTTCACCGGTTCCAGCAAACGATACCGGACCGGCCGGTCGCGAACGGCTATTCACCTGTCCCCATCAAGGTTGCATGCAGGATGTAGCGCTCGGGGCCGGACGTGATGGCGTCGAACGGCCAGCAGGTCGTGAGCACAAGCTCGGCATCCTGCGCCGCGGGATCGATGCCGGACTCATCGAAGCGGACCACGGCGGAGAAATCCGCCCGGTAGCGAAAGCGTCTGCCGTCACTGCGCGTGACATCGATTACGTCGCCAATGGTAACATTCCGCAAGAAACGGAAATGTGTGTCGCGATGCGCTGCATATACGGCAACACCGCGCTCGCCGGCATCAACCGTTTGGTGGATATGGCCGGGTCCGAAGGCAAGCGCCTGGCCGCTCGTGCCTTCCAGCACGATGGCGCTGGCCCCGATCCGCTTCACCTCGATCCGTGCGACCGGCCAGGTGTCTGCCCATGACCATGGCCTGACAGCCTGGCCGGTCGCCACGCTCCTGTCGAAGGCGCGCTCCAGCAGCACCTGCGCCAGCCAGGCCTTGGCATGGATGTAGGCGCCGTCGCCGAACAGGAGCAGGCCGACGAGTGCCAGAACGAGGGGAGAGATGAGGCGGGGCATTTGTCTCCACACCCGCAATGACGGCAAGAAGAAAAAGGCGCGCGCGGCCGTTGGTGTGGGACGGGCAGCCGCGCGCGCTAACAGAGGAGTTCGGGGGGCTCCTCTCTCAAGCGGCGTCAGTGAGCAAGGTCTGACGCCGGTTGAACACGAACAGGATCAGGGCGAGCACGATCAGAATCAAACCTCCGATCATCTTCAGCTCGGCCGAAGTGGCAGTCTTGGGCAGGCGGATCGCATCGGGGGCGGCGGGTGTCGGCCGCCTCGTCGCTGGCTGGTTGCGGGCATCGGCATGGCGTTCGCGCAAGTGCGTCGGTGCCTGCTGCGGCCGCTCGCCAAAGACCTTCGCGAAATCCCAGCCGGCCGGCAGGTTGATCGGCAATTCGCTCAGCCTGAGCGGCGCGCCTTCGGGGCGGCTCGGCGTCTTGTCGACCGCGACAAGGCTGGTGAGGCGCGTGACGATCTGGTGGTCGAGCGCCAGCGCCAGGATCGCTCTGTCGGAATCCTCGGGCGTCATCTCGCGGAGGGTGCGCGCCACCTCGGCATCGCCGATCTTGCGCCTGGCCCAGAGTTTTGACAGGCCCTTGCCTTCGGCGGCGTTTTGCAGCGGCAGCGTCACCGACCACGGGCGATCGCCGATGCGTCCCTTGATCTCGAGCGAGCCCGCGAGCTTGTCGAGCTTCGCGGCCAGCACCAGCGGTTCGTCGCGATAGACGTCGGGAATGATCGCCGGCGTCACGTCCGCCTTGGCGTCGGAGAACTTTGCGCTGAGGCCGGTCACGGCCGGGTTTTCCAGCTTTGCGAACAGGCCGCGCATGCGCTCCTCGACCTGCTCGACCGAACCGATATGGGTGAAGGCGCCGCGTCCGAGTTCGGCGGCACGCGTCATCAGATAGGTGTTGGGTGCGGAGCCGATGCCGACCATGAACACGCGGGAGCGGCCGCGCATGGCCGTGATCGTCTCGAACAATTGCTGCTCATTGCCGATCGCGCCGTCGGTGAGGAAGACAACCTGGCGAACCATGTTGGTGTCACCGATCCTGTCGGTCAGCGCGGCGCGCATCGCCGGCACCATCTCGGTGCCGCCGCGGGCCTGCAGTGCGCTGACGAACGAGGTGGCCTCGCCGACATGCGCGGCGTCGGCCGGCACCGAGGCTGGGAACAGCACGTCCATGGTGTCGTCGAAGCGGATCACGTTAAAGCGGTCATTGGGCTGGAGGCGGCCGAGTGCGTAGGTCAGGCTGGCCTTGGCCTGAACGATCGACGTGCCGCCCATCGAGCCGGAATTGTCGATCACGAACACGACCTCGCGCGGCAGCGGCTTTTGTGTTGCCTGCTCGGCGCTGGGCGGGGTGACGAAGGCGAGCAAATAGTCGGCATCGCCGACGCGCTCGCGGAACAGGCCGACTGACGGCGCTTTCTCCGCGGCCGGCTTCCAGGTCAGCTCGAAATCGCGGTCGGCGGGCACCGCGCCAGCGGCGAGCGTGATGACACGCGTCGTGTTATCAGGGCTGTCCGTCTTGACGTTATGATGGTGGCTCTTGACCTCGCCGAGCGCAAAGCCGGCCTTCAGGCGCACCGTGATGCTGGTCGGATTGACCGGCGCGCTCTTCGCGGGATCCAGCACCTGTGGCGCGATGCGGTCACGATCCGGCACAGGGTTCGAATTCGTCGCGCCCCAGCCCGAACCATCCTGGCGGAAGTCGACGCTCTGCACGATCGGCGCCGGATTGTAGCGCGGCGCAACCGCCAGCGGCACGCGGAGCGAATATTCATTGCCGGATTGCACCGGCTCCTGATATTCGATCTGCACCAGCACGGTTTCGCCAGGACCGATATTGGCGACCGAGTTGGTGAAGATGTTGGGCCGCTCCTGCTCGGTGAGCGCGGCCTTTCGGCCGGCGCGGCGCGCCTCCTCGTAGATCACGCGCGCCTGCTGCCGCTCCTTGATGTCGCCGACGATGATGCGGTCGCCGACCACCATCTTGAGCGTATCGACGGCGCCATTGGTCGCGAGCGGATAGACATAGGTGGCCTCGACCCAGTCCTTGGTCGGATTGCGGAACACCTGGGTGATGCGTGCGCGCAGCGTCGAGCCCGACACGGTGATGTCGACGTCGGTGCCGAGGCGGATCGCTTCGGTGGTGGCGCCGTCTTCCTTCAGGAGGAGCGTGCCCGACCTGGCGTCGCCGGGCTGGAGCAGGCTGGCCTGCTCGGTCGTCGCCGACCAGCCCGGCTCAAAACTCACCAGCAGGGCGACGAAGGCGACCAGCATCACCGCGATGCCCTGCACCAGCAGAAACAAGCCGAGCGTGATCAGCCGCCCCAGCATCGGATGCTCGTCGCTGTCTGTCGTATCGTAGCTGTCCATCTGGCCTGCTCCCGAAGGGTGTTCGCTGGTCCAAAGCATCGGCCGGAAGAGCCCGATGTCGCGAGCAGAATGATCGGCAATGTTCCGCCGCGGCCGGCCCGGGCGGGCCGCGGCCGGGTGGCCATGTGCGGTTTTGTGCTGGTTTGTCCGCCCTGCTAGAATGCTGCTCCCAAGGCAGGGTTGACGATGCAGATGCAGGCCGACAAGCAGCTTTCCGACGAGCAAAGCCGCGAGATCGCGGAGACCATCCGCGAGGAGCTGGCAAGGCGCCGGATCTCCCGGCAGGCGCTGGCCGAGCAGGCCAAGCTCAGCCTGTCGACATTGGAGAAGGTGCTCGGCGGCCGTCGGCCGTTCACGCTGGCGACGACCGTCCGGCTGGAGCAGGCGCTGGGCGTGTCCTTGCGCAAGAGCGTCGTCGTGATGGCGCCTCCAGCCGCAAACGATGTCGCGCCCGACAGCCTCGGCTCCTATTCGCACCGCGCGGTAACCTGGCTCGAGGACGTCTACATCACGCTGCGGCCGTCATTCGGCGACAAGGACGCGATCTTCGCCTATCGCACGGAGATCGTGTGGGAGCCGAAGGTCTCTTCGCTGGTCTTCCGCGAGGGCGAGCGGACCGATGCCGCCTATGAGCACACCGGCGAGGTTGCGGTGCCGCATCAGTCCGGCTTCATCTATCTCGTCATCATCAAGCACGGCCAGCATCGCGTGATCACTGTGTCGCGGCCGACGGTTGCCGGCGAGATGTATGGCATCATCTCGACGCTGCGCGCCGGTCCCGGCTCGCAGCTCACGCCGATCGCGGCACCGATCGCCTACGTGCCGCTCAGGAATGTTCCAAAACCGTCCCTGGGACGAGTCGCGCCCGACGACGTCAACCATGCATTGTATCGCAGCCACCTGCGCCGCACGGTGGAAGAGCCGTTCGCGCTGTTCCTGCCGGGATAGTTAGCTCCCCGAACAAAATAGTCCGGCGCCGCTGGCATATCCGTCTATAAGACGATCATGCAGGACGCGCCGGCACCATCTGGCGGCGGATCTCCGCTGTTCTCCATTGTCATCCCGCTGGACGACCACCGCGGGCAATGGCGGCAATGCTGGCTCGGCTGGAAATCGCAGACCGTGGCAGCCGCCCTTTACGAGATCATTCTCGTCCTGCCACCTGACCCCATGCTTCGCGCGGATATCGAGGCGCTCGTCGGCAACGAGGCGCATCTCGAATACAGCGAGTCCCATCATGACATTGAGTTGAGCGCGCTCGGTGCGACGAAGGCCCGCGGCAGCTACCTGTTCTTCACGGAATCGCATTGCCGGCCGGAACCCGACGTGCTCGAGCTCTGCGTGCGCGCCATCGCGGATCATCCGGATTGGGCGGGCTTTTCCTGCCGCTCGATTCCAAGTTGCCATAACGCGCTGTCGGAAGCCGAAGCTGCGATGTATCAATCCGATATCGAATTCGGCATGAAGCGGCATCCCTGGCTCAAAGTGCTCGACC
This sequence comes from Bradyrhizobium sp. YR681, assembly GCF_000282615.1. GTDB lineage: Bacteria > Pseudomonadota > Alphaproteobacteria > Rhizobiales > Xanthobacteraceae > Bradyrhizobium. Next base: position 51,027 of record NZ_AKIY01000227.1, read on the forward strand.
AGTGTTTCGTGACACGACGTGACGTCTACGAGCAATGCGGGGGTCTGCGTCCGGATTTCGGCCATTTCGCCGAATGGGCCCTCGCCGCCAGCTATTACGCACGCGGTCATGTCGTCGGCTATCTGAAGGAAGCCTGCGTCCATCACTACTACATCGGCAAGCTCGACGAACTCAGGGCGTTCACGCTCGATTTCGTGCAGGGCGAGATCCGCTATCTCAGCGAGGAGCAACGCGATCCCGGCAGCGACCTGCTCGAAATTCCGGCCGAATGGAGCGAGCTGGATAACCTCGACGCTTCGCTCGCCCGCGCCGCGCTGAACGCGCTGGTACGCTACAGCCTCTCGGGCCGGGGTTGGAGGCGGCCCGACGAGAAGCTGCGTGTCTTCCTGCGCTGGGCTGCGGCAGCGCTGTTCGGCGATCGTCCCGCGCGCATCGCGGCGCGTCTCGTTGTCGCGCATGCGCGCATGGTTCTGACCGCGCTGACGGTGGCCGGATCAGACCAGGCCATTGCACGATGGATGAAGCGCTATATCGGATCGCTGATCCGGCTTCAGCGGCTCGATTGCATTCGCCGCGTTCGCCGGGGCGCGAGGCCCGTGGCGGGGCTTTTCGGCAACCAGGTCGTCGGGCAGCTTGGTTTCCATCGCATGGAATCCTCAGCCGGCCACACATTTTGCTGGAGCGAGCCGCAGGCCGCGGTCCGTATCAAAAGTGCTCCGGGCCGCAACCTGATCCGCATCCGAAGCCCTGCGCTGCGCGCGCCACTGGAGAAGATCGGTGCGCATTTCTATCTCGATGGCGCGCGCGTCGCTGCTTCGGCGATCGCAATCGGTCGCGACAGCTATACTTTGAATCTCGACCTGCCGGCCTCGGGCACTGCGATTCTCGCATGGTCATGTCCCGTGCTGAGGGGCGCCGGCGATTCGCGTCGTCTCGGCCTGTCCATCGTATCGATCGACATCGGCCCGGACACGTCCGAGGCCGAGAGCGCCGTGGCACGCTGAAAGAGAATAGCGGCCTTTCGGCCGCCATTCGATAACGCCATGCCGGCGCGAACTAGCCGCCGGTTTCGGCGCTGATGATGTCGCCGAACAGCTCCCACTGGCCCTTCTTGAACCGCCACATCTTGAGCTGCTCGATCGGGGCGAAGTCCGTCGACGAGGTGTTGATCTTGATCCCCGGGATCAGCGTGTCGGGGACGAAGTCTTTCAGGCTGGCAGCCTGCTTCATCACGTTCTCGCGGGTCAGATTGTCGCCCGACTGCTTCAGCACCTGAACCATGGTCTGGGCTGCGGCATAGGCGTAGACCAGATTGGCATCCGAGATGTTCGCGCCGGGCATGTACTTGTCGATGAACGTCATGAATTTCTTCATGCCTTCGTCGTCCTTCCACTGCGGATCCGATGCATCCTTCAGGTAGCCGGCCGACAGCACGCCTTCCGACGCCTCGAGGCCGGCCGGCTTCATCACCGCTCCGATGGATACCGAGACGTCGGTCATCAGGTGCATCGGCTTCCATTCGAGTTCGGCGATCTTCTTGATCGCCTGCGCCGCGAATTTCGGGGTTGCGATGTTCACGAAGACATCGGCGCCCGTGCCCTTGAGCTTGACGATATGGGCATCGATCGACGGCTCAGACGTCTCGTAGCTCTCTTCAGCCACGATCAGCTTCGATGCCTTGTCGCCGAACACGTCCTTGATGCCGGCGAGGTAGTCCTTGCCGAAATCGTCGTTGGCATAGAAGATCGCAACCTTCGCGTCCGGCTTCTCCTTCAGAATGTATTTTGCGAAGATCTGGGCCTCGACCCGGTAGCTGGGCTGGAAGCCCATGGTCCAGGGAAAGTTCTTCGGGTCGTTCCACTTGCTGGCGCCGGTGGCGAGGAAGAGCTGCGGCACCTTCTTGGCATTGTGATATTTCTGCACGGCGGTCTGGGTCGGCGTGCCCAGCGCGTTGAAGACGAGGAAGACCTCGTCGCTCTCGATCAGCTTGCGGATCTGCTCCACGGTCTTCGGCGGCGAATAGCCGTCGTCATAGGAAATCCAGTTGATCTTGCGGCCGTTGATGCCGCCCTGGTCGTTGATCATCTTGAAATAGGCTTCCTCGGTCTTGCCGATGACGCCGTAGGCGGACGCGGGGCCGGAATAGGCCTCGACATTTCCGATCTTGATCTCGGTGTCGGTGACGCCGGTGTCGTACGCCTTCTGCGCATGCGCGGATTGGGTCGCAAATAGCGTCAACGCTGTTGCTGCGGCAAGCAGGGCGAGTTTCTTGTTCATGAAAATTCCTTGGGGTTTTCTTTGGGGTTTCTTTGGGTTGGAGCAGGCACGTTGGAAAAACAAAAGCGCCCGCGAGAGGGGCGCTTTGATCAGGCGTTGGCGACTTTCCTGTCGACTTCGGAGGCCACCGAGAATTCCTTTCGCAAGGTCGGCTTGTGGATCTTGCCGGTGGCGTTGCGCGGCAGCGCGCCGACGAAGCGGATCTGGCGCGGGCATTTGAACCGCGCGAGATTCGCCGCGCAATGCGCGAAGACGTCGGCCTCGCTCAGTTGTTGGCCCTGCTTGACCGCGACGATGGCCAGCCCGACCTCGCCCCATTGCGGATCGGGAATGCCGATCACGGCAGCTTCGGCGATCGCCGCGAGCTGATGCAGGACGTTCTCGACCTCGGCCGGATAGACGTTCTCGCCGCCCGAGATGTACATGTCCTTCCAGCGATCGACGATGTAGTAGAAGCCTTCTTCGTCGATGCGCGTCGCATCGCCGGTGTGCAGCCAGCCGTCGGTGAAGGAGGTCTTGTTCGCCTCCGGCCTGTTCCAGTAGCCGGGCGTGATGTTCGGTCCCTTGACCCAGAGCTCACCGAGCTCGCCGATGGCGGCATCGCTGCCGTCAGGCCGCACGATGCGCACTTCCGTGTGCAGCACCGGCTTGCCGGCGGAGCCGGCCTTGCGCGCCGCATCCTCGCGATCGAGCACCAGCACGGCCGGCGAAGTCTCGGTCATGCCGTAGCCCTGCTGCAGCGCGACCCCGCGCGCCTCCCAGACTTTCAGCAGCGGCACCGGCATCGGCGCGCCGCCGACACCGCCGACGATCAGTCGGGTCAGATCGGTGGTCGCGAAGGCTGGATGCTGCGCCATGAACTGGTAGATCGCGGGCACGCCGAAGAACACATTGATGCCCTGCGCGGGATCGTTGATCAGGCCGAGCGCCGTGCCGGGATCGAAGGCGCGCATGATCATCACGGTGCCACCGGCATGCAGCACCGGATTGGTGTAGCAATTGAGCCCGCCGGTGTGGAACAGCGGCAGCACGGTGAGCAGCACCGAGGACGGGCCGATGCAGGCGGGACCGCCGAGGTTGACGCAATTCCAGAACGTCATGCCGTGGGTGATGGTCGCGCCCTTCGGATGCCCCGTCGTGCCCGACGTGTACATGATGGTCGAGACGTCATCGAGCGTGACCTCTTCCGCGCGTTCGAATGGCTTTGCTGCGGCGATGCCGGTTTCATAGGCGCCGCCGGGGCCGAGCAGCAGGCTGGTCGCTATGCCGCAGAGCTTTGCGACCTCGAGCGCGGTCTCGGCCAGATCGGCGTCGTGAATCATCACAACAGGCGCGCAATCGCCGGTGATGAATTGAAGCTCGGGAACGGTGAGGCGCGTGTTCAGCGGCACGAAGACCGCGCCGAGCCGCCCGCAGGCGAATTGCACCTCCAGCGTATCGGTCGTGTTCAGCGCCAGCACCGCGACACGGTCGCCGCGCGAGACGTTCAGCGTGTGACGCAGGAAGGAGGCGAGGCGCGAGACGCGGGCGTCGAGCTGCGCATAGGTGAAGCGACGCTCGCTCGCGAGGTCGATGACCGCGACCTTGCCAGGCGTGCGGCGGCCATGATGGGCGATCCAGTCGTAATGACGAACGGCCAAAAATCCCTCCCTCGGCGGTCTCGTGCCGCCTGCGTCCCTGTTGCCGCGCACCATGCCCGGCGTGGCCCTTGGGCCAGCCGGAGTTTGTGCATGGACGTTTTTTTTGATCCGGAGTTGGCCTGCGAGCGGCGAAAATCGTCTTGCGTTGAGTTGCTAAGATAATGACTGCGCTGAGTGGTTCCCCCAGCCAGCCACTCGGCGCAAGTGAACCGCAGATGTTCCAGCCATGGTGGATGAGACGAATCCGTCAGCAGCCGAGATTGCGATGAAGAGCCCGTTCTATACCGCCGAGCACGATGCCTTCCGCGATGTGATGCGCCGCTTCGTCGACAAGGAGATCACCCCCTTTGCCCATGACTGGGACGAGGCCGGCGAATTCCCCCGCGTGCTCTATCGCAAGGCGGCCGAGATCGGCCTGCTGGGGCTCGGATTTCCCGAGGAATATGGCGGGATCGCCGCCGACCAGTTCATGAAGATCGTCGCCAGCCAGGAGCTGGCGCGCGCTGGCGCCGGCGGTGTCAGTGCCAGCCTGATGAGCCACACCATAGGCTCGCCGCCGATCGCGCGGGCGGCGCGGCCGGAGGTTAGGGCACGCGTGCTGCCGCAGGTGCTCGCCGGTGAGAAGATTTCAGCGCTCGCGATCACCGAGCCAGGCGGCGGCTCCGATGTCGCTGGTCTCCGCACCAAGGCGCGCCGTGACGGCGATCACTACGTCGTGACCGGTGAGAAGACCTTCATCACCTCGGGCGTGCGCGCCGACTATCTCACTGTCGCGGTACGCACCGGCGGCGAGGGCTCCGGCGGCGTCAGCCTGCTGCTGATCGAGGGCGACACGCCCGGCCTGTCGCGCACAAAACTGAAAAAGATGGGCTGGTGGGCCTCCGACACCGCGACGCTGCATTTCGACGCGTGCCGGGTGCCGGCCGAAAACCTGATCGGCGAGGAGGGGCAGGGCTTCAAGATCATCATGCAGAACTTCAACAGCGAGCGCATGGGCATGGCGGCGGGCTGCACGGCCTTTGCCCGTGTTTGCCTCGACGAGGCCATCGCCTACGCCAAGGAGCGCAAGACGTTTGGCAAGCCGCTCGCCCAGCACCAGGTGATCCGCCACAAGATCGTCGACATGGCGCAGAAGGTCGCCGCCAGCCAGGCGATGCTGGAGCTGCTGGCGTGGCGGCTGGAGCAGGGCGAAAGCCCGGTCGCCGAAATCTGCATGATGAAGAACCAGGCGACCCAGACCATGGCGTTCTGCGCCTCGGAAGCGGTGCAGATCTTCGGCGGCGCCGGCTTCATGCGCGGCATCAAGGCCGAGCGCATCTACCGCGAGGTCAAGGTCAACGCCATCGGCGGTGGCACCGAGGAGATCATGAAGGATCTGGCGTCGCGGCAGATGGGACTATAACCGCTTTCTCCTCGCGTCATTCCGGGGCGCGAGCGAAGCGAGCGAGCCCGGAATGACGATGGAGAGAGAATGCTGTTTACCGCCGACCACGACGAAATCCGACGGAGCCTGCAGAAGTTCATCGCGGGCGAGATCAATCCTCACGTCGATGAATGGGAGAAGGCCGACATCTTTCCGGCGCACGAGCTGTTCAGAAAGATGGGCAGCCTCGGCTTCCTCGGGCTGAACAAGCCGGTCGAGTTCGGCGGCTCGGGCCTCGATTACTCCTACGCGCTGATGATGGCGGAGGAGCTTGGCGCCATCACCTGCGGCGGCGTGCCGATGGCGATCGGGGTGCAGACCGATATGGCAACGCCAGCACTGGCGCGATTCGGCTCGGACGAGGTGCGGCGCGAATTCCTGGCGCCCTCGATCTCCGGCGATTACGTCGCCTGCATCGGCGTCTCCGAGCCCGGCGCCGGCTCCGACGTCGCCTCGATCAAGACCGCCGCGCGTTCCGATGGCGACGACTACGTCATCAATGGCGGCAAGATGTGGATCACCAACGGCACCCAGGCCGACTGGATCTGCCTGCTGGCGAATACCGGCGATGGGCCTGTTCACCGCAACAAGTCGCTGATCTGCGTGGCCATGAAGAGCAAGGGCGTCACGGTCGCGCGCAAGCTCGACAAGATGGGCATGCGCTCGTCCGATACCGCGCAGATCTTCTTCGACAATGTCCGCGTGCCCAAGCGCAACCGGATCGGCGAGGAGGGCAAGGGGTTTACCTACCAGATGATCCAATTCCAGGAGGAACGGCTCTGGGGCGCTGCCGCCTGCCTGAAGGCGCATGAATACATCATCAACGAAACCATCGAATACACGCGCAACCGCAAGGCTTTCGGGAAGTCGATCCTCGATAACCAGGTCGTCCACTTCAAGCTTGCGGAGATGCAGACCGAGGTCGAGCTGCTGCGCGCGCTGATCTATCGCGCCGCCGAGCAGCTGGTCGCCGGCGAGGATGTGACGAAGCTCGCGACCATGGCCAAGCTCAAGGCCGGCCGGCTCGGCCGCGAGCTCACCGACGCCTGCTTGCAATATTGGGGCGGAATGGGCTTTACCAATGAGACACCGGTCAGCCGTGCCTATCGCGACAGCCGCCTGACCTCGATCGGCGGCGGCGCCGACGAGGTCATGCTGATGGTCCTGTGCAAGATGATGGGCACGCTGCCCAGCGCGTGATCCGGAAAAGTGGATGCCGGTTTTCCGGGAAGATCATGCTTAGACAATGCGAGGGGAACGCCTGATGATCACGCTCTATCACTGCGACGCCGCGCGCTCGTTCCGTCCGCTCTGGATGCTGGAGGAGATGGGGCTGCCGTATGAACTGAAGATGCTGCCGTTCCCGCCGCGGGTCTTCGCCAAGGAATATCTCGCGCTCAATCCGCTCGGCACCATTCCCTTCATGGTCGACGGCGAGACCAAGATGACGGAGTCCTCCGGCATCTGCCATTACCTCGGCACCAGATACGCGCCGACGCCGCTGATGGTCGACGTCGCGGATCCCGCCTATGGCGCCTTCCTGAACTGGATGTATTTTTCCGACGCCACGTTAACCTTCCCGCAAACGCTGGTGCTCCGCTACACCCAGCTCGAGCCGGAAGAGCGCCGTAACCCGCAGGTCGCGACCGACTACGCCAAATGGTTCCTGGGCCGGCTGCGCGCCGTCGAGGCAGCGACCGCGAATGCCGAAACCTTGTGCGCAGGACGCTTCACCGCCGCCGACATCGTCATCGGCTACGCGCTTCGTCTCGCCGACAATATCGGGCTCGCCAAGGACTTTGGGCCAAATGTCGCAGCCTATTGGGCGCGGTTGCAGCAGCGCGACGGTTTCAAGCGTGCGGTTGCTGCGGAGCAAAAGGCTGGCGCTGAGCAGAATGTTGCGCCGCGAGTGAGGGCGTAAGCATTCCGCAGGATGGGACTACGGTCTCATCATGGTTCCGGGCGCGACTGATCGTCGTCCCGGAATGGTAATCTTTTGCGCGTCATGACAGCGCTATCCCGTCGTGACAGCGCCCAAATTTCGGCTAAGGTGACCTCCGTCCGCAGCGGCCAGAGAGCCGCGCGAGGAGGACCCCAATGGAAGATAACGGTCGCGAATCCGACCATCTGATGCTGATCACGCCGGAGCGGGTCTTTTATGCCGGCCTGCTCGGCCGCCCCCGCAAGCGGACCCCGGGCTGCTGCCATGTCTATGTGGCGGTGAAGGGCAATCTGCACCTGACCATCGACGATGTCCTCGCCTCCGGCGAGCTCTTCGTCACTTTGCCGAACCAGCGGCATTCCATCGCCGGCGACTACCGCACTGCAATCAGCGTGACGCTCGAGCCGGAAAGCATGCCGGATGGAGTGATCGAGGCGCTGGCCGCCCGGCTGACCGGACCCGACCGGGCCGTCTATGCCCGCAAGATCCTCGCTGCCTACACCCTGCTGCGCCAGCGCCGTTACAACGACATTACCACCGCCGAATTCGACGAGATGTGTTTCGGCGAGGCGCTGCCGCGCCGCGTTCTCGATCCGCGCGTGATGCGCGCGGTCGCCCGCATCGGGCGTTTCTCCGGCGAGCCGGTGACGGCGGATACGTGTGCGGCGGAAGCCGGCCTCTCGGCCTCGCGCTTCCTGCATCTGTTCAAGGAGGAGACCGGCATCTCGTTCCGCTCCTTCCGCGCCTGGAAGCGCGCGCGGCATCTGCTGCATTTCGCCAACCAGGACCTCAACCTCGCCCATCTCGCGCAGGACATCGGCTATCCCGATTCCACCCATTTCAGCCACTCGATCCGCCGCTTCTACGGCTTGAAGCCGCGCGCGATCTTCGTCGGCTCGCGGGATCTTGCGATCTATCGCAGCACCGAGACGGTACGATTGGCGGAGGCAAGCTAGCGCCGCTCACGTAGGGTGGGTTAGCGCAGCGTAACCCACCTCTTTGGTCTCTGCGATGACAGAAGTGGTGGGTTACGCCTTCGGCTAACCCACCCTACGATTTCTCGCTTTTTGTCAGCTTCTCCGCGCAAGAAGCCGCATGCCCCGCATCACATGATCGCAAACGTTGAATTCTCAACGTGCGAGACATTTTTGGCATGAGCGACAAGGCCGTCATCACCTGCGCGCTGAACGGCGTGCTCACCGACCCGAAGCAGCACAACGTGCCCGTCACGCCCGAGCAGATGGCGCGCGAGGCCAAGGCTGCGTTCGACGCCGGCGCGTCCATCATGCACATCCATCTGCGCCAGCAGGCGCCGGGCAAGGGGCACCTGCCGTCCTGGGACGTCGCGGTCAGTAAGGAGATCCAGCAGGCGATCCGCGAAGCCTGCCCCGGCGTGATCATCAACCACACCTCGGGCGTGTCAGGTCCGAACTACAGCGGCGCGCTCGATTGCATCCGCGAAACGAAGCCGGAGATCGCGGCCTGCAACGCCGGCTCGCTGAATTACCTGAAGGTCAAGGCCGACAATAGCTGGGCCTGGCCGCCGATGATGTTCGACAATTCGGTCGAGAAGGTGAAGGACTATCTCGACGTCATGAACGCGGTCGGCACCATCCCCGAGTTCGAATGCTTCGACGTCGGCATCGTGCGTTGCGTCGGCATGTACACCCAAGTCGGCATGTACAAAGGCCCGCTCGAATACAACTTCGTGATGGGCGTCGCGTCCGGCATGCCGTCGGATCCCGAGCTGCTGCCGATCCTGATCAAGCTGAAGCGGCCCGAGGCGCATTTTCAGGTCACCGCCATCGGCCGCGAGGAAATCTGGCCGCTGCACCAGCGCTGCGCCGAGCTCGGCGGCCATCTGCGCACCGGCCTCGAGGACGCCTTCTATCTTGCCGACGGCAAGAAGGTGACGTCGAACGGCCAGCTGATCGAGGCCATCGCCGCCTGCGCCCGCCGCGCCGGCCGCGAGATCGCGAGCCCCGCCGAGGCGCGGAAGATCTTTGGGACGAACAGGTAGTCACACACTCCGTCATTCCGGGATGGCCCGAAGGGCCAGGCCCGGAATCCATAACCACGATCGGGAGTATGGATTCCGGGCTCG
>NZ_AKIY01000228.1 GCF_000282615.1 Bradyrhizobium sp. YR681
AAAAAGCCGATCGGCTGGTCGACCATCATCATCGCGGCCCTGGTGGCGGTGAGCGCTGCGTTGGTCTGGCGGCGTGACGGCACCGACGGCGTCCTCGACATTCTCACCCACGATCTCTCCCTGTTCGGCGGCATCCTGCCGCGCGTGCTGGCCGGCTGCCTGCTCGGGGCCTTCATCTCCGAGATATTGCCGCACGAAAGAGTCTCGCGTTCGCTGGGGCCGAAATCTGGCCTGAAGGGCCTTCTGATCGGCACCGCCTTCGGCGCGATCCTGCCGGGCGGTCCCTTCACCGCCTATCCGGTGGCGAGCGCGCTGCTCGCGGTCGGCGCCGATTTCGGCGCCACCATCGCCATGGTCGTGAGCTGGACGCTGATCGGCTATGGCCGGGCGGTGGCCTGGGAAATCCCGATCATGGGCACCGATTTCACGCTGTGGCGGATCGTCATCTCGCTGCCGCTGCCGGTGCTCGCCGGCGCGCTCGGCCGCTTCGTCTATGTCCGGATGTATCCGAAGCCGGTGGCCAAGGACGACGAGAATTGAGCGCCGCGCTTCTCATCGACATCCTGCTGTGGGGCTCGGTCTTCGGCGTCGGCCTGATCGCTTTCCGCCGCGGCCCTCCGGTGTTCAAGGCTTCGCTGCGCGAAGGCTCGATGGATTTCATCAACATCGTGCCCCGGATTGCGCTGGGTGTGATCGGCTCCGGCTATATCGCGGCGATCATCCCGCAGGAGGTCATCACCGGCTGGCTCGGGCCTGACAGCGGCTGGCTGGGTGTCGCAACCGCCGTGGTCGCTGGTGCGGCGACGCCAGGCGGGCCCGTGATCGGCTTCTCCATCGGCACGGTGGCCCTGAAGTCGGGCGGCGGCGTGCCCCAGGTGGTCGCCTATGTCGTCGCCTGGGCGCTGTTTGCCTTCCAGCGGGTAATCCTGTGGGAAATCCCGTTCATGCCGGCCCGTTTCGTCTGGTTCCGCTGTGCGGTTTCAGTGCCGTTCCCGTTCGTGGCCGCCGCCATCGCGATGGTGATCGGCAAGCCCTGAGCGGCCGTGGACAGAGGCAATGTTATAATATAACGTCCTCGGCATGGTTCCCGCCGCGTCCCCCGCCCATCATCACGACCATTCCCATGGTCATTCCCATGACCACGGTCATTCGCACGGGCACGACCACAGCCACGCCCATGTCCACGATGCGGCCTCGCCGCATCCGGCCCAGGCGGCGCCCTGGTCGATCCTGCGCATGTCCCTGGCGGGCCGCCTCTCAGCGGCGGTGGCCGTCTGCGCCGTGCTCTGGGGCGTGGTCTTCCTGGCGATGAGGTGAGGATGGCGGCCGTTCACTTCCACAACGTCACGCTCGGCTATGATCGGCACCCGGCCGTGCACCATCTCAACGGCGAGGTGGCCCCCGGCGCGCTGGTCGCCGTGATCGGCCCGAACGGAGCCGGCAAGTCGACCCTGCTGCGCGGCATCGTCGGCATCCTCCGGCCGCTCGATGGCAGCATCCATCTCGGCGGGCTCGATTCCCGCGACATCGCTTATCTGCCGCAGAGCGCGGAGATCGACCGCAGCTTTCCGATCTCGGTGTTCGATTTCGTCGGCACCGGGTTGTGGCGCGACGCCGGCCTGTTCGGCGGCATCGGCAAGGCCGCGCGCGAAAAGATTCTCCGCGCGATTGCGTCGGTGGGCCTCAATGGCTTCGAGAACCGGCCGATCGGCACGCTCTCCGGCGGCCAGATGCAGCGCGTGCTGTTCGCGCGCGTGCTGCTCCAGGATGCGCGGCTGATCGTGCTCGACGAGCCCTTCAACGCCATCGACAGCAAGACCACGACCGATCTGCTCGCGCTGGTGAAGCACTGGCACGGCGAGGGCCGCACCGTGCTTGCCGCGCTGCACGACATGGAGATGGTGCGCAACCATTTCACCGAGACGCTGGTGCTGGCGCGCGGCCCCGTGGCCTGGGGGCCGACGGGGGAGGTGCTGACGCCGGAAAACCTGCTGGTCGCGATGCGGATGTGCGAAGCGTTCGACGACAGCGCGACAGCCTGCGCGGCCGACGATACCCGCTCGCGGGCCGCGTGACATGCGATGATCTATGACGCGCTGATCGGGCCGTTCGCCGAATTCGAGTTCATGCGGCGGGCGCTCGCCGCCGTGATCGCGCTGTCGCTGGCGGGTGCGCCGATCGGCGTGTTCCTTATGTTGCGGCGGATGAGCCTCGTCGGCGATGCCATGGCGCATGCGATCCTGCCCGGTGCGGCCGTGGGCTTCCTGCTCTCCGGCCTCAATCTGTTTGCGATGACGGCCGGCGGCCTGATCGCCGGCTTTGCAGTCGCGATCCTCTCAGGCCTGGTCGCGCGCTCGACCGGGCTGAAGGAGGATGCCTCGCTCGCGACCTTCTATCTTGCCTCGCTGGCGCTCGGCGTCACCATCGTTTCGATCAAGGGCACCAATATCGACCTGCTGCACGTGCTGTTCGGCAACATCCTCGCGATGGACGACCAGACGCTGCTGGTGGTCGCCTTCAACGCCACGGTGACGCTGCTGGTGCTCGCGGTGATCTATCGCCCGCTGGTGATCGAGAGTGTCGATCCCCTGTTTTTACGCACCGTCAGCCGCGCCGGGGGCCCTGCGCATCTCGCCTTCCTCGCGCTGGTCGTCATCAATCTCGTCAACGGCTTTCAGGCGCTCGGTACGCTGCTGGCGGTCGGATTGATGATCCTGCCGGCCGGCATCGCCCGGTTCTGGTCGCGCGATCTCACGGTCATGATCTGCATCGCCGTCGTCGTCGCCACCGTCTCGGGCTATGCCGGGCTCGTGCTGTCATTCCAGACCCGCGTGCCCTCTGGCCCTGCGATCATTCTGGTGGCGACCGTGCTTTACATCGTCTCCGTCCTGTTCGGCCGCGTCGGCGGCATCGTCCGGCAACTGTTTCCCGGCCGGCATCTGGAAGCGTGACGATGCGGCGTTTTCTCGTTTGTATGCTCTTGCTGATCGCCTCGCCGCTGCACGCGGCCGAGCGGCTCAATGTCGTCGCCAGCTTCTCGATCCTCGGCGATTTCGTCCGGAACGTCGGCGGCGACCGGGTCAATGTCACGACGCTGGTCGGCCCCGACAGCGACGTCCATGTCTACACGCCGGCGCCAAGCGATGCGAAGCGGATCGCGGATGCAAGGCTTGTCATCGTCAATGGGCTTGGGCTGGAGGGCTGGCTGCCGCGCCTCGTGCAATCGTCCGGCGCCAAGGCGACGGTGGTTACCGCCAGCGCCGGCATTGCCCCGCACAAACTCGGCTCGGGCTCCGATCCGCATGCCTGGCAGTCCGTCCCCAACGCCAAAACCTACGTGACCGACATCGCCAACGCGCTGGCCGCCGCCGATCCTGACGATGCGGACTTCTTCCGCGCCGAGGCCAAGGCCTATCTGGAAAAGCTCGAAACGCTCGATCGTGATGTCCGCGACGCCGTGGCCAGGATCCCGGCCGACCGGCGCAAGGTGATCTCCACCCATGACGCCTTCGGCTATTTCGCCGCCGAATATGGCATCCAGTTCATCGCCCCCTTGGGCGTCTCCACCGAAACCGAGCCCAGCGCGCGGGACATCGCGGCCATCATTGGCCAGATCAGGGCCCAGAAAATCCCGGCCGTTTTCCTGGAAAATATCAGCGACGACCGCCTGATCCGGCGAATCGCGGCCGAGACCGGCGCCAAGGTCGGCGGGACCCTGATTTCAGACGGTTTGACCGGCGAAAAGGGGCCTGCACCCACTTACATTGATATGGTCAGGCACAATATAAAGGCCCTGACCAGCGCGCTTGACCATTAGGCAGGGGGCCACCCCGCCTCGCGTCGCGCGGAAAAGCCCGAAGTCGGAGTTGTTATGTCTGAAGCGACCTCCCAGAAAATTCCCGTGACCGTCCTGACCGGCTATCTCGGTGCCGGCAAGACCACGCTTTTGAACCGCATCCTGTCGGAGAACCACGGCAAGAAATACGCCGTCATCGTCAACGAATTCGGCGAGATCGGCATCGACAACGACCTCATCATCGGCGCCGATGAGGAAGTGTTCGAAATGAACAACGGCTGCATCTGCTGCACCGTGCGCGGCGATCTCGTCCGCATCATGGACGGGTTGATGAAGCGCAAGGGCAAGTTCGACGCCATCCTTGTCGAGACCACCGGCCTTGCCGATCCGGCGCCGGTCGCGCAGACCTTCTTCGTCGACGAGGACGTGCAGAAGAACGCCCGGCTCGATGCGGTGGTCACGGTCGCCGACGCCAAATGGCTGTCCGACCGGCTCAAGGACGCGCCCGAAGCCAAGAACCAGATCGCCTTCGCCGACGTCATCGTGCTGAACAAGACCGATCTCGTCACCAAGGGCGAGCTTGCCGAGGTCGAGGCCCGGATCCGCGCCATCAACCCCTACGCCAAGCTGCACCGCACCGAGCGCTGCTCGGTGGCGCTGGCTGACGTGCTCGATCGCGGTGCGTTCGACCTCGACCGCATACTCGACATCGAGCCGGACTTTTTGAATGCCGACGATCATGACCACGACCATGATCATCACCATCATGGCCACGACCATCATCACGATCATGATCACAGCCACGGCCTGAAGCACTATCACGACGAGGACATGCAGTCGTTGTCGCTCAAGACCGACAAGCCGCTCGACCCGAACGTGTTCATGCCCTGGCTCCAGAATTTGGTGCAGGTCGAGGGCGGCAAGATCCTGCGCTCCAAGGGCATCCTCGCCTTCCATGACGATGACGACCGCTACGTCTTCCAGGGCGTCCACATGATGCTGGAGGGCAACCACCAGCGGAAATGGAAGGACGGCGAGGCGCGCGAGAGCCGCCTCGTCTTCATCGGCCGCGAATTGCCGGAAAAGGCCATTCGCGAGGGCTTTGAGAGCTGCATCGTCTCGTGATGAAAGAGTTTACGCCGGCCCCCGATTCCGCCTCGATCGTCTCCGTCACCGACCGCGTCAAGCCGGTTACGCTCGGCATGGGCGTGACCTCGGTGCATTTCCTCAGGGATCGCGCCGCCTTCGTCGGCGGCGAGGAGAATGTCGCGTTCGTGGATGCCCAAGGCGAGATCAGCACCGTGGCCGTGCACAGCGGCGGCATTCTCTCCACAGCCACCGACGGCAAGCGCCTCATCATGGGCGGTGACGATGGCAAGGTCGTCGCGCTCGACGCCAAGGGCGAGGTGACATTGCTTGCCACCGATCCGAAGCGGCGCTGGATCGATGCGGTCGCGCTGCATCCCGACGGTGCCTATGCCTGGTCGGCCGGCAAGATGGCGACCGTCAAGAGCGGCAAGAACGAGGAGAAGTCGCTCGAGGTGCCCTCGACCGTCGGCGGGCTCGCGTTCGCGCCCAAGGGCCTGCGGCTCGCGATCGCCCATTATAACGGCGCGACGCTGTGGTTTCCCAACATGGAAGGCTCGGCCGAATTCCTGCCCTGGGCCGGCTCGCATCTCGGCGTCACCTTCAGCCCGGACAACAAGTTTCTGGTCACCACCATGCACGAGGCGGCGCTGCACGGCTGGCGGCTTGCCGACAGCAGGCACATGCGCATGACCGGCTACCCCGGCCGCGTCCGCTCGATGTCGTGGAGCGCGGGCGGCAAGGGATTGGCGACGTCCGGCGCCGACACCGTCATCGTCTGGCCGTTCGGCAGCAAGGACGGCCCGATGGGCAAGGAGCCCGCGATGCTTGCGCCGCTGCAGGCGCGTGTCTCGGTGGTTGCCTGCCATCCGAAGAACGACATCCTCGCCGCCGGCTACAGCGACGGCACGGTGCTGATGGTGCGTCTGGAAGACGGTGCCGAGATCCTGGTCCGCCGCAACGGCACCCCGCCCGTGGCCGCGATCGCCTGGAACGCCAAGGGCACGCTGCTGGCCTTCGCCGACGAAAATGGGGACGGCGGGCTGCTCGAGCTTTAAATTGTCATCCTTCAAGTCGTAGGGTGGGCAAAGGCGCTCGTGCGCCGTGCCCACGATCTGTTTGTGTTGACGGGAGTCGTGGGCACGCTCCGCCTTCGCTCTTCGAGCTACGGCGGACAAGTCGCTTTGCCCACCCTACTGCAGCTCACATCCATGCGGTTTCTGACGACCTTCCAGATTGCTGATTTCGCCGACACGCTGGTCAGCCTGTTCACGGCCTTTGTGCTGGGCACACTGATCGGCGCCGAGCGGCAGTACCGCCAGCGCACCGCGGGCCTGCGCACCAACGTGCTGGTCGCGGTCGGCGCCGCCGCCTTCGTCGATCTCGCCATGCATCTGACCGGCGCTGACGGCGCGGTCCGGGTGATCTCCTATGTCGTCTCCGGCATCGGCTTCCTTGGTGCCGGCGTCATCATGAAGCAGGGCATGGACGTCCGCGGGCTCAACACCGCGGCGACGCTGTGGGCCTCGGCCGCCGTCGGCTCCTGCGCCGGCGCCGACATGGTCGCCCAGGCGGCCGCGCTGACCGTGTTCGTCATCGCTGGCAACACCATGCTGCGCCCGCTGGTCAACGCCATCAACCGCATTCCGTTGAACGAGAAGGCGTCAGAGGCAACCTACTATTTCAAGCTCGCGGTGGCGGCGGATGCCTTGCCCGACATGCGCGATCGCCTCGTCGAAAAGCTGGAGGCCGCGAAATATCCGGTGGCTGATATCGACGTGGTCGAGCTCGGCGAGGACGTTCTTGAGATCGTCGCAAAGCTGGTCGCCACCGCGGTCGATCCGAACGAGCTGAACGCGGTGGCGACCGATCTCCAGCATTTGCCGGGCGTACGTCACGCCACCTGGGAAGTCAGCACCTCGGACTGAGCGCGGCGTTTTGGCGCGAGAACGGGCGGTTCCCGCCTTGTCCGGCACGGAACCGCAGTCGGGCCATTTCGTTGATCCCGCAGACAAAGGCGGTGATCGACATGACCAGCAACGACAAGCGCCGACTGAAACTGGACTTCATCATCGCCTGCTCGCTGTTCGCAGCCGGCGTTGTGATCTCGGGCGTATCGATCGCGCAAATCCGCGCCGAGGGCAGGATCGAGTTCGCGCAGGCGACGCCGCCGCTCCAGGGCACGCCGTCCGACGATCAGAACAAGCCCGCGGAAGCCAAGCCCGGTGGCGACCGGCCGACCACGCCGGCGCCGGAGCCCGCACGCCCCGATCCTCAGACGCAAGGCGCCGCGGGTGCCACCAAACCGGCCTTGCCGCCAGCCCCGGCGGAGAAGATCGCGCCGCCGATCGAGAAGAAGTAGGCTCGTAGTTGCAGCGTCAGGGCCGGGCTTGTCCCGGCCATCCACGTTCTTGGAGCTGCAGAAAGAAAATTCGTGGATGCCGGGACAAGCCCGGCCATGACGGCTGAGCTGTCACCGCACCAGAATATTCCGGAACTGCCAGGGATCGCTGGTGTCGATGTCTTCGGGAAACAATCCCGGACGATCCGTCAGCGGCGTCCAGTCGGTATAAAAACCCTTCACCGGGCCGAGATAGGGCAGCTGGATTTCCAGCAGGCGATCGAAATCCATCTCGTCGGCTTCGACAATGCCTTCGTTCGGGTTCTCGAGCGCCCACACCATGCCGCCGAGCACGGCGGAGGTCACCTGCAGGCCGGTCGCGTTCTGGTAGGGCGCTAGCGCGCGGGTCTCTTCGATGGAGAGCTGCGAGCCGTACCAATAGGCATTGTTGTCGTGGCCGAACAGGAGCACGCCGAGCTCGTCGATGCCGTCGACGATCTCGTTCTCGTCGAGGATGTGGTGCTTCTCCTGCATCTTGGCGGCGCGGCCGAACATTTCATGCAGCGACAGCACGGCGTCGTCGGCCGGATGATAGGCATAGTGGCAGGTCGGCCGGTACACCGCCGTGCCCGATGCGTCACGCACCGTGAAATAATCGGCGATCGAGATCGACTCGTTGTGGGTGACGAGGAAGCCATACTGGGCGCCGCGGGTCGGGCACCAAGTACGCACGCGCGTGTTGGCGCCGGGCTGCATCAGATAGATGGCGGCGCCGCAGCCGGCCTCGTGGGTCCGCGCATTCTCCGGCATCCATTTCTCGTGGGTGCCCCAGCCGAGCTCGGATGGCTGCACGCCTTCCGACAGGAAACCCTCCACCGACCATGTGTTGACGAAGACGTCGGGCTCTTTCGGCGTCTTCGAGCGCTGGGTGTCGCGTTCGGCGATGTGGATGCCCTTGATGCCGGCCTGCCGCATCAGATCCGCCCATTCGGCCTTGGTCTTCGGCTTGGGGGCGTTGAGCTTCAGGTCGGCGGCGACGTTGAGCAGCGCCTGCTTGACGAAGAACGAGACCATGCCGGGATTGGCGCCGCAGCAGGAAACGGCCGTGGTCGAGCCCTTAGGCCGCGCCTTCTTGGCGGCCAGCGTCACTTCGCGCAGCGCGTAGTTGGAGCGTGCTTCCGGGCCCTTCGACGAATCGAAATAGAAGCCGAGCCACGGCTCGTTGACGGTGTCGATATAGAGAGCGCCGAGCTCGTTGCAGAGCTCCATAATGTCGGTCGAGCCGGTGTCGACGGAGAGATTGACGCAAAAGCCCCGGCCGCCGCCTTCGGTGAGCAGCGGGGTCAGCAACTCCCGATAATTGTCCCGGGTCACGGCCTTCTGGATGAAGCGCACATTGTGCTGCTCGCAATGCGCCTTGCGGCCCTCGTCCTTGGGATCGATCACGGTGACGCGCGACTTGTCGTAGTCCAGATGCCGCTCGATCAGCGGCAACGTGCCTTTGCCGATGGAGCCGAAGCCGACCATGACGATGGGACCGGTGATCTTCGCGTAGATCTGCGAGGCGGGGCTCATGGGATGGTTTCTCCGAAACGTGCTGGCAAAGGGGGATCAGGAGCTGCGGCGCTTGTCAGAGGCTGCGGCGCTTGGCGGTGACTTCGATTTCGACCTTCATCTCGGGCTTGGCGAGAGCGCTGACGACCAGCAAGGTCGCAGCCGGCCTGATGTCGCCGAGCACCTCGCCGCAGACCGCGAAGTGGGCATCGATGAAGCTGGCGTCGGTGACGTAATAGGTCGCACGGACGATATCGGCCATCTCGAATCCACCCTCCTTCAGGGCGGCTGCGACGGTCTTGAAGCAGTTGCGTGACTGGCTCGTGACATCTGCCGGCATCGTCATCGTGGTGTAGTCGTAGCCGGTGGTTCCCGCGACGAAGGCGAAATCGCCGTCGATCACGGCGCGGCTGTAGCCGACGGTTTTCTCGAGGGGAGAGCCGGTGGAGATCAGGCGACGGGACATGGTCGTGGGCCTCGACTGAAGTGGGGGTGTTTGGCGGGTTAAAGGGCGTTTCTCAGGCCCGCGCAACCCTAAAGGAACGGGCACGCGCGGACATCGCCGCGGAACGCGGCTTCGGTCGTCGCGGTCAGAGCGATCCCTTAGGCCGCGCGCGCCTCGAGGCCGCGAACTACCCTCCGTTTGGGCAGGGCCGCACCGGTCGGGACGATCATCCCCGCGGCGCCATCCAGCGCACCGGCCTGGAATTCGATCGCCAGCAACCGGTCGCGCTCGAACGGGCCGGGCAGCGTCAGCTCGCCGGTCTTGGCGGCCGAGAAGCCGAAACGGGCGTAGTAGGGCGCATCGCCAAGCAGGATCACGGTATCATGCCCGCGCGACCGGGCGGCGGCCAGCGCTTGTTGCATCAGCGCGGCGCCGATCCCGAGCTCGCGGCAGGCAGGGTCCACCGCCAGCGGTCCGAGGACCAGAGCGGGCCTGCCTCCGGCGCTGACGTTCCACAGCCGCACGGTTCCCACGAGTGTCCCCTCGCGCACGGCCGACAGGGCAAGGCCTGCGGCAGGTGCACGTCCGTCGCGCAGGCGCTGGCAGGTGCGGTCATGGCGGTTCTCGCCAAAGCAGGCATCCAGCAGCGCTTCACGAGCGGCGACGTCGGCAGCACGCTCGCTACGGATCGCGAACGGAGCGGCTTTCGAAGTGAGGGCGATCTGTGGCTTCCGAAAAGCAGTCATGGCGCGTCAGTCCCCGCTTGAGACCTGCGTGCGATCAGCACGCCGGTCCAAGGCGTCGTCAGAAATCGAAATGTGAGGGAGGAGCCGGCAAGCCGGCTCCCGGGTTCGTCAAGCCTCGGCGTGAGAGGCTGCCTAGATGTGGTACGTCTTCAGCGGCGGGATGCCGTTGAACGCCACCGACGAGTAGGTCGACGTATAGGCCCCGGTGCCTTCGATCAGCACCTTGTCGCCGATCTCAAGCGTGACGGGGAGCGGATACGGGCTCTTCTCGTACAGCACGTCGGCGCTGTCGCAGGTCGGGCCTGCGAGCACGCACGGCGTCATGTCCGCGCCGTCATGGGCGGTGCGGATGGCGTAGCGGATCGACTCGTCCATGGTCTCGGCGAGACCGCCGAACTTGCCGATGTCGAGGTAAACCCAGCGCACCTCGTCCTCGTCGCTCTTCTTCGAGATGAGCACGACCTCGGATTCGATGATGCCGGCGTTGCCCACCATGCCGCGGCCCGGCTCGATGATGGTCTCCGGAATCTGGTTGCCGAAGTGCTTGCGCAGCGCGCGGAAGATCGACCGGCCGTAGGTCACGACCGGCGGCACGTCCTTCAGGTACTTGGTCGGGAAGCCGCCGCCCATGTTGACCATGGTCAGGTTGATGCCGCGCTCGGCGCAGTCGCGGAACACCTGCGAGGCCATCGCCAGCGCACGGTCCCACGCCTTCACCTTGCGCTGCTGCGAGCCGACATGGAAGGAGATGCCGCACGGCTCCAGGCCCAGGCGCTTGGCAGCGTCGAGCACTTCGACGGCCATCTCCGGGTCGCAGCCGAACTTGCGCGACAGCGGCCACTCGGCGCCGGCGCAGTCATAGAGGATGCGGCAGAACACCTTCGCGCCGGGAGCGGCACGGGCGATCTTCTCGACCTCGGCGGTGCAATCGACCGCGAACAGGCGAATGCCGAGCGCGAAGGCGCGCGCGATGTCGCGCTCCTTCTTGATCGTGTTGCCGAAGGAGATGCGGTCGGGCGTCGCACCGGCGGCCAATGCCATCTCGATCTCGGCGACCGTCGCGGTGTCGAAGCAGGAGCCCATGGAGGCGAGCAGGGCCAGCACTTCCGGCGCCGGGTTCGCCTTGACGGCATAGAACACACGGCTGTCGGGCAGCGCCTTGGCAAAGGTCTGGTAATTGTCGCGCACGACTTCGAGGTCGACGACGAGGCACGGCTCGGTGTCCTGGCCCTCGCTGCGGCGGTTACGCAGGAATTCCTGAATACGTTCGGTCATAGCACTCTCCCAAACGGCCCAGCGACGGGGATCCGTTCAAAAAATGTCGTCGGATAAGCGCCCCGGCCAGATCGCGCGATGGAGGCGCGACGAGCCAAAGACTCAAATCAGACTGTGCTGCCGTGGATTGGTTGGGAATTTCCCGCCCGCACACCTGGCAATGAAGGACAAGCCTTTTCAGTAGCCCGCGCCGGCGTTGGACTGCCGGTAGAGACCAAAAAAGCCCGATCCGTCGTTGCTTTAAGTCGCGTCCCCCGTTGAGAGCGGGGTGCGCCGGTTCGCCTCCGGCTGCCAGTCACGGTTGCAAAAAGTGAAGTCACCTTCGACAAGGCATCTCTTTGAGAGAGATGCTGGACGCTCCGGGTTTGCTTCGTCTCCTGACCTCTGGATCTTGCGACCTTCGGACTTTCGACTTCCACACTTCCGAAGAGCCCCTCGGCTTCTTCACCCCTTGGCGGCTGTCCGGCCTCTTGTCCGGATACCTACCGACTGACACACGACCACAGGCACGTGCGAAATTGGGCAAGAGCGCACATAAGGCTTTTGACTCTGCTTCGCAAGAATTTTTTTAGGCTGAGAACAGATTTGCCTAACATCTGCTTGCGCAGTGTTGCGCGAGCGACGCGGAAGATGAACGCGCGTTAAGTTTTCTGCGTCGTACGCGCCTCACGCGCGCGCGAGAAGCGTCAGCCGCGCTTGGTGAAGGGTTCGACGCGCTGGGCTGCGCGGATGAAGGCGGTCATCACCAGCACGCCGAGTGCGAACAGCACGGCCTGGAGGATGTGTGTGCCCTGGTCGCCGAGCCCGAACAGGATCGCGAGCGCCCAGCCGCCGGCAAAGGCTGCGCCGAACACCTCGGCGCCGATCAAGATCGCGGCGCTGATGACGGTGATGACGCTGGGCCAGACGATCCGGCGGGAGGACGAGGAGGACGCGTTCATGAGCTCAGGGGTCCCTAGGCTTGGAGGGCCGCAATCTCCCCGAAAAGGCGGCCGGGAGCAAGGCCAAATGGCCCAAAAAAGCCCCATCGCGTGCTATAGCTGGCCGCAACAAATCAGCTCGAAAAACGAGACCAGCGATGTCAGACCCCCGCCAAACTACGGACTCCGAGACCAACCCGCTGCTGAAGGCCTGGGTGACGCCGTTCGCGACCCCGCCCTTCGACGAGATCAAGCCTGAGCACTTCCTGCCGGCCTTCGAGCAGGCCTTCGCCGATCACTCCGCGGAGATCGCAGCGATCACCAACGATCCCGCCGCGGCCGACTTCGCCAACACCATCACGGCGCTGGAGCGCTCCGGCAAGCTGCTGAGCAAGGTCGCCGCGGTGTTCTACGACCTCGTCTCGGCGCATTCCAACCCAGCCATCCTGGAGATCGACAAGGAGGTCTCAATTCGGATGGCGCGGCACTGGAATCCGATCATGATGAACGCCGTGCTGTTTGGTCGCATCGCCCAGCTGCACGAGAACCGTGCGGCGCTCGGTCTCAGCTCCGAGCAGCTCCGGCTGCTGGAGCGCACCTACACCCGCTTCCACCGCTCCGGCGCCGGCCTCTCCGAGGAGGCCAAGAAGCGCATGGCCGAGATCAACGAGAAGCTCGCCCAGCTCGGCACCAGCTTCAGCCACCATCTGCTCGGCGACGAGCAGGAATGGTTCATGGAGCTCGGCGAGGCCGATCGCCAGGGCCTGCCCGAGAGCTTCGTCGCCGCTGCCAAGGCTGCGGCGGAAGAGCGCGGCATGGCAGGCAAGGCCATCGTCACGCTGTCGCGCTCCTCGACCGAGCCGTTCCTGAAGAGCTCGGCCCGGCGTGACCTGCGCGAGAAGGTCTACAAGGCCTTTACGGCGCGCGGCGACAACGGCAATGCCAATGACAACAACGGAACCATCGTCGAGATCCTGAAACTGCGCGAGGAGAGTGCCCAGCTGCTGGGCTATCCGACCTTTGCGGCCTACCGGCTCGAGGATTCCATGGCCAAGACGCCCGATGCGGTGCGCGGCCTGCTGGAGCGGGTCTGGAAGCCGGCGCGCGCCCGCGCGCTCGCCGACCGCGACGAAATGCAGGCGCTGATCACGGAGGAGGGCGGCAATTTCAAGCTCGCGCCCTGGGACTGGCGCTTCTATGCCGAGAAGCTGCGGCTCCAGCGCGCCAATTTCGACGATGCCGCGATCAAGCCGTATCTGACGCTCGATCACATGATCGCCGCCGCCTTCGACTGCGCCACGCGGCTGTTCGGCATCACCTTCGTCGAGCGCAAGGACGTGCCGGCCTGGCACCCTGATGTCCGGGTCTGGGAGGTGAAGGGGACCGACGGCAAGCACAAGGCGCTGTTCTACGGCGACTACTATGCCCGGCCGTCAAA
Organism: Bradyrhizobium sp. YR681; assembly: GCF_000282615.1. Lineage (GTDB taxonomy): Bacteria > Pseudomonadota > Alphaproteobacteria > Rhizobiales > Xanthobacteraceae > Bradyrhizobium. Next base: position 13,602 of record NZ_AKIY01000228.1, read on the forward strand.
GCGTTCCGGCGCCTGGATGACCTCGCTGCGCGACCAGCAAAAACTGGATGGCGAGATCGCGCCCCTGATCATCAATGTCTGCAACTTCGCCAAGGGCGCCAACGGCGAGCCCTCGCTGCTGTCCCCTGACGATGCCCGCACCCTGTTCCACGAGTTCGGCCACGGCCTGCACGGCATGCTCTCCAACGTGACCTATCCGTCGCTGTCGGGCACGTCCGTGTTCACCGACTTCGTCGAGCTGCCCTCGCAGCTCTACGAGCACTGGCAGGAGCGGCCCGAAGTGCTCCAGCAGTTCGCCCGCCATTACCAGACCGGTGAGCCGCTGCCGGACGATCTGCTGCAACGGTTCCTGGCCGCGCGAAAATTCAACCAGGGTTTTGCGACCGTGGAGTTCGTCTCCTCGGCGCTGATCGACCTCGAATTCCACACCCAGCCGGCCGCCGCGGCGCAGGACGTCCGGGCCTTCGAGAGACGCGAGCTTGAGAAGATTGGCATGCCCGAGGAGATTTCCTTGCGCCACCGCCCAACCCAGTTCGGCCACATCTTCTCCGGCGATCACTACGCCGCGGGCTATTACAGCTACATGTGGTCGGAAGTGATGGACGCCGATGCCTTCGGCGCCTTCGAGGAGGCCGGCAACATCTTCGATCCCGCCGTCGCCAAACGCCTGCACGACGACATCTACTCCTCGGGCGGATCGGTCGATCCGGAAGCCGCCTACGAGGCGTTCCGCGGGCGCCCGCCGGAGCCCGACGCACTGCTGCGCCGCCGCGGCCTGCTCGACGCCCCGAAGGCGGCCTGATGGGCATGCGTGCCCTGTTCGGCCTGCTGCTCGCCGTAGGCCTCACGCTCGCCGCGGGCGCGGCGAGGGCGCATCCGCATGTCTGGATCACCGCGACCAGTGAACTTCTTTACGCGGCGGACGGTTCAATCACCGGCGTTCGCCACGCCTGGACCTTCGACGACATGTTCTCGGCCTATGCGGTGCAAGGGCTCGAGAGCAAGACCAAGGGCACCTATACGCGCGAGGAACTGGGGCCGCTGGCGCAGACCAATGTCGAGTCGCTGAAGGAATACGCCTACTTCACCTTCGCGCGAGCCGACGGCAAGAAGGAGCGATTTAACGAGCCGGTCGACTACTTCCTCGACTACAAGGATACGGTGCTGACCCTGCACTTCACGCTGCCGCTGAAGAATCCGGTCAAGCCCAGGCAACTGGTGCTCGAAGTGTTCGACCGTTCCTTCTTCATCGACTTCCAGATGGCCAAGGACAATCCGGTCAAGCTGGTCGGCGCGCCGGCGGGTTGCCAGATGAAGCTCGATCGTCCCAGCGACGGCACCGCGACCGCGCAAAAGCTCAACGAGCAGACTTTCATGAGCGGCGAGAACACCAATTTCGGCATGATGTTCGCCAACAAGATCACGGTGGATTGCCCTTGATCGGTCGTCTTCATTCTTCGCTTGCCCGCGGGCTTCTCGCCTGTGCCGCCGTTCTCCTGGTCGTCGGCGTGGCGGATGCCGCGCTGCATGATCTCCTCGCGCAGAACCCGTTCGGCTCACCGAGACCCGCGCAGGCGGCCGAGCCCGAGGCCAGCGGCCTCATCGGCTGGCTCCTGGCAAAACAATCCGAGTTTTATCGCCAGATGTCGGCGACCATCCGCTCTGCGAAGTCCGACGGCTCGGCGGTGTGGACGCTGCTCTTCATCTCGTTTGCCTACGGCATCTTCCACGCTGCCGGCCCGGGCCACGGCAAGGCGGTGATCGCGTCCTATCTCGTCGCCAACCGCGAGACCTTCAGGCGCGGCATCGCGCTGTCGTTTGCCTCGGCCCTGATGCAGTCGCTGGTCGCGATCCTGATCGTCGGCATCTCGGCCTGGGTGCTGAACGCCACCGCCAAGACCATGTGCAAGGCGGAAGGCGCGATCGAGATCGCCAGTTACGCCCTGATCGCGCTGTTCGGCCTGCGGCTGGTCTGGGTCAAGGGCCGCATCTTCATCCGTGCGCTCCAGGCGGCGCAGCCGGTGCCGGCGATTGCCGGCGTGCCGCATGACCACGATCATCACCATCATCATGATGCGCATGATCACCACGATCACCATCATCACGACCATGGCCACGCCCATGCCCACCACGCGCACGGCCACGTTCACGACGAGCATTGCGGCCATTCCCACGGCCCCACACCCAGCGAGCTCGCCGGCGCCGGCGGCTGGCGGCGCGGGTTTGCCGCGATCCTGACCGTCGGCATCCGTCCCTGCTCAGGCGCCATCCTGGTGCTGGTGTTCGCGCTGGCCCAGGGCCTGTTCTGGGCCGGCATCGCCGCGACCTTCCTGATGGGGCTCGGCACCGCGATCACGGTCGCGGCCATCGCCGTCGTCGCCGTCTCCGCCAAGGACATCGCCGGCCGCCTCAGCGCCGGCCGCGACGGCGGCGGCGCCCTCTTCATGCGCGGCATCGAATTCGGCGCCGCCGCCCTCGTGCTGCTGTTCGGCGCCGGCCTGTTGCTCGGCTATATCGCGGCCGAACGGACGACGTGTTTTTGAAGCAATGGCCTCGTAGCCCGGATGGAGCGAAGCGCAATCCGGGACAGTGCCGCCGCGGAGGGACCCCGGATTACGCTTCGCTCCATCCGGGCTACGATCCCTAACAAGCTCACACCGGCAAGAACCGCTTCAACACGGGCATGAAGAAGATCCCGAGATTGATCGCAAAGCCGATGCTGAAGAGGATCGAGCGCAGCGTCGGGCGGTTGCCGAGATAGGTCAGCACATAGGCGATCCGCACGATCAGGAACAGCACCGCGAGCTCGTCGACCAGGCGCTGCGGCGAATCCCGGAATTCGGCGAGCAGGACCGCGAAGGCGAAGAACGGAAAGGTCTCGATGCCGTTCTGGTGGGCGCCGAGCGCGCGCTGCGCCAGCGCATCCTCGAAGAAGGCGGGGTCGCGCGGCCGGGAATTGTCGAACGTGCGAAACCTGATCCATTTGATCGGGACGATCGTAGATAGATAAAGCAGCAGCGCTCCGAATACGCACCATTCCGCGAGCGTCATCTTTCCTCTCCCGCCTGGGTGCGACCCTAGCGAAACCGGCCTCATCTTGACAAGTTCGGGGCAACGCGCGACCCAACGAGGCATGACGACCATGGCCCCCCTCAAAACAGTGAAGCCGACCGTTCAGCCCGGCCGGGTCGGCGTGCTTCTGGTCAATCTCGGCACGCCCGATACGGCCGATGCGCCCGGCGTGCGGGTCTATCTCAAGGAGTTCCTCTCGGACGCCCGGGTCATCGAGGACCAGGGCCTGATCTGGAAAGTGGTGCTGAACGGCATCATCCTGCGCACCCGGCCCCGCACCAAGGCGCGCGACTATCTGAAGATCTGGAACACCACCCAGAACGAGTCGCCGCTGAAGACCATCACGCGGTCGCAAGCCGACAAGCTCGCCGCCGCGCTGTCGGACCGCGACCACGTCGTGGTGGACTGGGCGATGCGCTACGGCAATCCCTCGATCAAGTCGGGCATCGAGGCGCTGATCGCGAAGGGCTGCGACCGCATCCTCGCGGTGCCGCTTTATCCGCAATATTCCGCCCCGACCTCGGCGACCGTCTGCGACGAAGTGTTCCGCGTGCTCTCCCGCCTGCGCAACCAGCCGACGCTGCGGGTGACGCCGCCTTATTACGAGGACGAAGCCTATATCGAGGCGCTCGCCGTCTCGATCGAGACGCATCTGGCGACGCTGTCCTTCAAGCCGGAGCTGATCGTCGCGTCCTTCCACGGCATGCCGAAATCCTATGTCGACAAGGGCGATCCCTACCAGGACCAATGCGTCGCCACGACGCAGGCACTGCGCCGCCGGCTCGGCATGGACGAGACGAAATTGCTGCTGACCTTCCAGTCGCGCTTCGGCAATGACGAATGGCTTCAGCCCTACACCGACAAGACCATGGAGCGACTCGCGAAAGAAGGCGTGCGCCGCATCGCGGTGGTGACGCCGGGCTTCTCGGCCGATTGCCTGGAGACGCTGGAGGAGATCGCGCAGGAGAACGCCGAGATCTTCAAGCACAATGGCGGTGAGCAATTTTCCGCGATCCCCTGCCTCAACGACAGCGAGCCTGGCATGGACGTGATCCGCACCCTGGTGCTGCGCGAGCTTCAGGGCTGGATCTGACGAGCCTGAGCGAGCTTCCGGCGCTTGGAATGATCGCGACCCTGCCGCCCTTGGCACGATATCGAACGGGGTCACCGAATGAAGTCGGCCGTAGTGAACCGCGTGGCCGGATTCGTTAACGTTTCCTGCTAGGTCTGCACCCGGACTGTTTCAAGAGCCTTTCACAAATACATATCCCGACCATTCCCCCCTGCCGCGTCTTGTGCAGAATCGCGCCGATACCGACGTGAATTGCGACCGCTGAACCGGTAGGGTTGCGATCCCGACCAATGACAGCGCGGGAAAGGGCTTTTTCTGGCTTCTTTCCCACCTTGGAGGAAATATGAGCGGTTTCGACATTTTCGCGATTGTCCTCGTTTTGCTCGTCATCGTCACGCTGGTCGCCGGTGTGAAGACGGTGCCGCAAGGCTATGACTGGACCATCGAGCGGTTCGGCAAATACACCCAGACGCTGAGCCCCGGGCTCAATCTGATCGTGCCCTATTTCGATCGCGTCGGGCGCAAGATCAACATGATGGAGCAGGTGATCGACATTCCCGAGCAGGAGGTCATCACCAAGGACAACGCCACGGTGACCGTGGACGGCGTCGCCTTCTTCCAGGTGTTCGACGCCGCGAAGGCGAGCTACGAGGTCTCCAACCTGACACAGGCCATCACCGTCCTGACCATGACCAACATTCGCTCGGTGATGGGCGCGATGGATCTCGACCAGGTGCTGTCGCATCGCGACGAGATCAACGAGCGCCTCTTGCGCGTCGTCGATGCCGCGGTCTCGCCCTGGGGCCTGAAGGTCAACCGCATCGAGATCAAGGACATCGTGCCGCCCGCCGACCTCGTCGAAGCCATGGGCCGGCAGATGAAGGCCGAACGCGTCAAGCGCGCCGACATCCTGGCCGCCGAAGGCCAACGCCAGTCCGAGATCCTGCGCGCCGAGGGCGCCAAGCAGGGCCAGATCCTCCAGGCCGAAGGCCGCAAGGAAGCCGCGTTCCGCGACGCCGAAGCGCGCGAGCGGTCCGCCGAGGCCGAGGCCAAGGCAACGCAGATGGTCAGCGACGCGATCTCCAAGGGCGACGTCGCCGCGCTCAACTATTTCATCGCCGACAAATACATCAAGGCGTTCGGACAGCTGGCGGAGTCGCCGAACCAGAAGGTCATCATGCTTCCGGTCGAGGCGATGAGCATGCTGGGTTCGCTCGCCGGCATTGGCGAGATCGCGAAGGCGACGTTCGGCGAAAGTGCGGCATCCGCCGCAGCGGCCGCGCGTCGCGGCGGCTCGGTGCCGACCACCGGCAGCACGCCGCCGGCAGTGCCGCCACGGCAGGGGTAAAGCGCATGACCGACAAGGTCATGCGTCAATTCAAAGAGGTCGTGTCATGACCGACATGTTCGTATCGCTCGGCACCTGGAACTGGCTGATCTTCGGCTTCGTCCTGATGGCGCTGGAGGTGCTGGCGCCCGGCGTATTCTTGTTCTGGCTCGGGCTCGCCGCATTGCTCGTCGGCCTGATCTCGTTCGCGGTGGCGATATCCTGGCAAGTCCAGCTCGTGATGTTCGCGATCTTCGCTGCCGCCGCCGTGCCGGTGTGGCGCCGCCTTGCGCGGCCGAATGTGGATGCGAGTGCCAGCCCCTTCCTCAACAAGCGCGCGGATGCGCTGCTCGGCCGCGAGTTCACACTGGAAAAGCCGATCATCGACGGCAACGGCACCATGCGCATCGGCGACACCGTCTGGCGCGTGGCGGGTCCGGATACGCCGGCCGGGACGCGGGTGAAGGTCGTGCAGGTGGACGGTGCGAATCTGACGGTGGCGGCGGCGTGAGGATTCTTGCCCTCTCCCCTTGCGGGAGAGGGTGGCTCGCTGCGCAAGCAGCGAGACGGGTGAGGGGTCTCTCTCCTCAACACTGCCAGGAGTTTGAGGAGGCATACCCCTCATCCGGCGCTTCGCGCCACCTTCTCCCGCAAGGGGAGAAGGAAGTGCGTCGCCGCTGGTTCGCTCACTTCTTCCACCTCTCCGCAAGCCGGTGCAGCGGCATGAACGTCTCGCACAGTTCCCGTCCCGGCGCCGTCAGGCCATAGCCGCCACCTTCACCGAGCTCCACGAAGCCTGCCTCGCGCAGATCGTCCAGCCGTGCCTGCAGCACCGTCGGCGAAGCCTCGTCGCAGGCGGTGCGCAATGCGCGGGAGGTGAGGGGGGCGTCGCGCAGTTCCCAGAGAATCCGCAGGGCCCAGCGTCGGCCGAGCAGGTCGAGCAGCGCCATGATCGGCCGCCCGGTGCGCGAGCCGCGGACGCTGCGTGTGTTGGAGCCGGCCTGTTTTGCCATCATCGCCTCTTGCGCATCGCTACGGATAGTGTAGCGTCATGCTACGATAATTGTAGCAACGGAAGCCGCCGATGTCCCAGGCCTCACCGCGCATGGCGCCGCTCACCCCGCCTTATCCCCCGGAGATCCAGCAACAATTCGACCGCATCATGCGCGGCGCGCCGCCGCTGCTGCTGTTCCGGGTGATGGCGGGCCACGCCCGCGCCTGGGACAAGTTCCGCGCCGGCGGGCTTCTTGATCCGGGTCCACTCTCCCTGCGCCAGCGCGAGATCGTCATCGACCGGACCTGTGCGCTGAACAAATGCGAATATGAATGGGGCGTGCATGTCGCGGTCTTTGCCGGACCGGCGAAGCTTTCCGAGGCGGAGGTCCGCGCCACCGTAGAAGGCGATGCGACGTCAGCCTGCTGGTCGCCGGCCGAGCAGGCGCTGATCGCAGCCGTCGACGCGCTGCACACCAGCGCGACGTTCACCGACACGGAGTTCGCCGCGCTCTCGGCGCATTGCGACGAGCCGCAAATTCTGGAGATCATGCTGCTCTGCGGCTTCTATCGCACGGTGTCGTATCTGGCGAACGGGCTGCGACTGCCGCTGGAGGAAAATGCGGCGCGGTTTCCGGCACCGCTCTAACCGCCCGTCATTGCGAGGAGCGAAGCGACGAAGCAATCCAGAGTGCTTCCGCGCAGGGATTCTGGATTGCTTCGCTTCGCTCGCAATGACGGAGGAGAGAGCTGCGGTTCACACGGAGAGCGCGCCTTACGCCACGCCCGCCCGCAGCAGATCGTGCAGATGCACGATGCCGACCACCTTGTTCGCCTCGGTCACGACAAGCGTGGTGATCTTCCGCGTGTTCAGCACCTCGATCATCTCGGTCGCCATCATCGAGGGTGGAACGGTCTTCGGCTGCTTCGTCATGACGTCGTCGACCGACACCGCGAGCAAGTCCGGCCGCTGCATGTGACGGCGCAAATCGCCATCGGTGATGATGCCTGCGACGCCGCCGGCGTCATCGACGATGCAGACGCAACCAAGTCCCTTCGCCGACATCTCCATGACCGCGTCCGACATCTTGGTGCCGAGCGGTTTGAGCGGGATCTCCGCGCCGGTGCGCATGTAGTCGCGGACGAATTTCAGCATCGCGCCCAGCTTGCCGCCGGGGTGGAAATGCGCGAACTCCAGCGCGGTGAAGCCGCGGCCTTCGAGCAGCGCGATCGCGATGGCGTCGCCGATCGCGACCTGCATCATCGTCGATGTCGTCGGCGCCAGATTGTGCGGGCAGGCCTCGCGTGCCTTCGGCAGCTCGAGCACGATGTCGGCAGCCTGGCCCAGCGAGGACGCTGCGTTCGATGTCACCGCGATCATCGGGATCGCAAAGCGCGCCGAATAATTCACGAGGGTCTTCATCTCCGGCTGCTCGCCGGACCAGGACAGCGCCATGATGACGTCGTCAGTCGTGATCATGCCGAGGTCGCCATGGGCGGCTTCGGCGGTGTGGACGAAGAAAGCGGGTGTGCCGGTCGAGGCCAGCGTCGCCGCGATCTTGCGTGCCATGTGGCCCGATTTGCCGAGCCCGGTGACGATGACGCGGCCCTTGGCGTTGCGGATCAGATCGACCGCCGTGGCGAAGGTCGCGCCCAGCGGGCCGCGCAGCGCGGCGGCGAGCGCGTTGATGCCGCCGCTCTCCGTCTCCAGCGTGCGGAGCGCGGATTCGACGCTGTCAGGGGTGGGGCTGGATGATGGGGTCATCAGCGGTTTCGAACTCGGCATGGTCAGGTCCAAGAAAGGGTAGGGCGGAAGAGGGGCGCTCGCCCGTCGGGGTGCCTGCTTAGCACGCCCCGGCGGACGAGGCGACGAGAGCGCCTCCGGTCCTCAACGGGTCATTAACCATAATTGTTTTAACTCCATTAACGATGGTTCCCGCCAGTCGGCGGGGGCAATCGCGAAAGTGTTTGATTTCGTTGGAGTTATTCCATCGTGGGGTCGTCTCCAGGCACGGGCCGGAGCAAACGCGCGCATTTCCTGCGCGCGGCTTTGCCATGTCTTGTCCCGTGCCTTGTCCCGTTCCTTGCGCTGACGGCCCTCGGAAGCGCCCCGGCGGCCGCCCAAAGCCTCACCCCCGACCTGTTCAATCCCAGCCGTGGTGGCTTTGCCTCGCCTGACACGCTGCCGACGCGTCGCACGGCGGGCGTGCCGCTGGCGCCCCCGGATGCACTGCCGGCGCTGCCAGATCCCAACGCCGATCCGCGCCGGCGTCAGCCGGCGCCGGCAACCTCCCGCACCGGCCAAACCCCCGCCAATCAGGTCCCGACCTACGGCCTGCCGGCCGCCAATGGCGCCAGCGCCTCCGGCTACGATTCGCTGAACCGCAAGCGGCAGCAGCCAAAGCTCTATCCAGGCCAGCCCAAGCCGAAGCGCCCGGTCGGCCCCGGCTCGCCGGTGCCGCCGGCAACGCCGGTGACGACGCTCGGCCCGCCGCGCATCGCGCCGCCGCCGTCGGAGACCGCGCACAAGACGCCGGTCGCCCCGGCGATGGCCGGCAACGTGCCGGGCCAGCCGCTGCGCCGCCGCCTCAAGGCCGATGACGATGCGTTCGGCGCGGTCGGCGATTATGCCGGCAGCTTTCTGATCAAGGGCGGGCTCGAGCTCTCCACCGGCTACGACACCAACCCGGCGCGCCTGAACAAGCCGGTTGGCTCGCCGGTCTATGTCGTCGCGCCCGACCTGCTCGTGCAGTCCGACTGGGAGCGCCACGCGCTGGTCGCCGATCTGCGCGGCTCGTTCTCGGGCTACACCAACAACATGCCAGCGACGATCGACGGTTTTGCCTCGCCCTCGCCGGTCGAGATCAACCGCCCTGATTTCACCGGCCATGTCGACGGCCGCCTCGACGTCGACCGCGATCTCAAGCTGACCTCGCAGCTGCGTCTGCGGCTTGCCACCGACAATCCCGGCAGCCCGAACGTGCAGGCCGGCCTGCAGAAATATCCTGTCTACGCCACCTACGGCACCACGGTCGGCTTCGACCAGACCTTCAACCGATTCCAGGTCGCCGCCGGCGCCACCATCGATCGCACTGCCTACACGGATTCAAAACTCACCGACGGCTCGACCTTCACGAACGCTGATCGCGACTTCAACCAGTATGGCGGCGTCGGCCGCTTCTCCTACGAGCTGAAGCCCGGGCTGAAGCCGTTCGTCGAGATCCAGGGCGACACCCGAATCCACGACCAGGCCGCCGACCGCAACGGTTATTTCCGCGATTCCAACGGCGGCTACGCCAAGGTCGGTTCGTCCTTCGAGTTCTCGCGCATACTCACCGGCGAGGTCTCGGTCGGCTATTCCGCGCGCAGCTATACCGACCCGCGCCTCAGCCAGCTCTCGGGCTTCCTCACCGCGGGCTCGCTGATCTGGAACGCGAGCGGCCTCACCACGGTGAAGCTTGCCACAGATACGCAGATCGCCGAGACCACCGTGCCCGGCTCGTCCGGCGTGCTGGTGCACACCTACGGCGTCGAGGTCGATCACGACTTCCGCCGCTGGCTCACCGCCGTCGGCAAGTTCACCTACGGCACCTACGACTACCAGAACCAGGGCCGCAACGACAAAACCTACTCGCTCGAAGGCAATCTGATCTACAAGCTCAACCGCAACATCTGGATCAAGGGCACGCTGCGGCATGACATCCTGGATTCGAACCAGGCGGGGTCAAGTTCGCAGGGGACTGTGGTGATGTTGGGGGTGAGGCTGCAGAATTAGTGCGGTTGGCGAGCTGGTGTGTTTGGCTGCATGTAGTTGAAACAGCACTTTAGAGGCGTGTTTATGTAAAGGCCGTATCCTAAGGTTGAATGTGCTTGATCCCATAGCTAGTTTCGTGGGATTCTGATTCCGCGGGCCTCAATATTAAAGCGCGCATCCACTTTGCATCGGGGCTGCATTTTTGGCTGACGAACCCAGAGACATTGCGGACGCTTTCAATCGTCTATTTGACTTGGATTTGGACTGGGAGCGACGTCTAGGACAAGGTGATGAGTTCTTGATCAAGCGGTCTGATCAAGCACAACTCCACGAATTGTGCGCGTACTTGTTCAGACATCTGAAGGCAACTGAGATCCAGAACGCAATATGGGTACTTACTCAAAATAAGAGCGCACTTCACATTCCGCTACTTGACGCGTCCTTTATGGAGAGCGTTGGCATTACAGAAGAGGATTCGAAGGGGATACAAGAACAGATCGCCACTCAATTTAATCCTGGCCTGTTCTATATCCGTGAGCAAAAGAAGACTGAAATTTTGCGGCGCGATCAGGCGAGGGAATTTCGGTCGCCCGACAAAGAGTTGTTTCGTGAGCTAGCGTCTCGTGAAGAATACCAAGAAATTATGCGCTTATTCTATGATGTGGAAAGAAGGCAACTACTAGAAGCGGGTTTGAACCAAGGCTCAGTTGCGATCATTATACAAAGAGTGAAAGATTTTGAGACGCAAATCATCCAAAACCTTCAGACCCGCTCGTCGGTTCTGACGGGCAAATATGTCAGGGCGATTGATGCGCTCCAGACCTTTGTAAAAAAAGTCAGTAGTGGCAGTCGTACGCAAAGCACTGCGTTGGCGCAGCGAGTCAGGTTGCCAAGTGGGAAGACTATCGCCAAATCGCGAGACAAGATAATCGGCCTTGCCACGTTGTGGGGCGACGCTGTCCCGCTCCTCACGTCTAAAGATTGGGGCATCGCGAGCGTTATTTCGGCTACCGCGGGAGCGACGATAGCGTCAATTCTGCCTTCAGGCAAAAGTCATGAATAGAGTACTCAGATAGCTGGCGAACCCGCCAACTGCCGGCTTCATTGGCTGTTGACCAGCGAGGCGACGGACAATCTACCGCGGCAGATCCGTCTTCCCCATCAAAAACGTATCGATCGACCGCGCGCACAGCCGGCCCTCGCGGATCGCCCACACCACCAGCGACTGCCCACGGCGCATGTCGCCTGCCGTGAACACGTTCGGGCGCGAGGTCTGGTAGTCCAGCGTGTTGGCCTTGACGTTGCCGCGCGGGTCGAGTTCGACCGAGAGCAGCTTCAAGAGACCCTCGTGCACGGGGTGCACGAAACCCATCGCGAGCAGGACGAGTTCGGCGTCGAGATCGAACTCGGTGCCGGCGATCGGCTTGAACTTGTCGTCGACGCGGACGCAGTGCAGCTTCTTGACCTGGCCGTTCTCGCCGGAAAACTTCTGGGTCAGCACGGCGAATTCGCGGATCGCGCCTTCGGCCTGGCTCGAGGACGTCCGCATCTTCAGCGGCCAGTTGGGCCAGGTCAGGCCCTTGTTCTCGTGCTCGGGGGGAGCCGGCATGATCTCGAGCTGGGTCACGGAGAGCGCGCCCTGGCGCAGCGAGGTGCCGATGCAGTCGCTTCCGGTGTCGCCGCCGCCGATGACGACGACGTGCTTGCCGCCGGCCAAAATTTCGGTGATGCCGCCCAGCGGCTCCTCGGAGACGCGGCGGTTCTGCTGCGGCAGGAAGTCCATGGCGTAGTGGATGCCGGCGAGGTCGCGGCCGGGGATCGGCAGGTCGCGCGGGGCCTCGGCGCCGCCGGTCAGCGCCACGGCGTCGTATTCGTTGAGCATCTCGCGCGGATCGACATTGCCGTCCGCGCCGACGTGGCTGTTGTAGTGGAAGGTGACGCCTTCGCCTTCCATCTGGGTGATGCGGCGGTCGATGACACCCTTCTCCATCTTGAAGTCGGGGATGCCGTAACGCAGCAGGCCGCCGGCCTTGGCGTACTTCTCGAACACATGCACGTCGTGGCCGGCGCGCGCGAGCTGCTGCGCGCAGGCCATGCCGGCCGGGCCCGCGCCGATCACCGCGACCTTCTTGCCGGTCTTGACGGAGGCGACCTCCGGCTTCAGCCAGCCATTGTCCCAGGCGCGATCGACGATCGCGCATTCGATGGTCTTGATGGTGACCGGGTTGTCGTCGATGTTGAGCGTGCATGATGCTTCGCACGGCGCCGGACAGATGCGGCCGGTGAACTCAGGGAAATTGTTGGTCGAGTGCAGGTTGCGCGCGGCCTCTTCCCAATTGCCCTGATAGACGAGGTCGTTGAAATCGGGGATCTGGTTGTTGACCGGGCAGCCGGGCGTGCCCGGCGAGACCGAGCCGGTGCCGTGGCAATAGGGAATGCCGCAATTCATGCAGCGCGCGGCCTGGTCGCGCGTTTCCTTCTCGGTCAAGGGAACGACGAACTCGTTGTAATGCTTTACGCGCTCGGCGACCGGGGTGTACTTGCGGTCGTGCCGTTCGATTTCCAGAAAACCCGTGATCTTGCCCATTAAACCCGAAGTCCCTGCCGCTTAAATTCGTTTTCTCTCTAGCTAGACCCTCATCCTGAGGAGCGCGGAACGCGCGTCTCGAAGGATGAAGGCCCGGCTGGTGGTCTCATGGTTCGAGACGGCGCTTCGCGCCTCCTCACCATGAGGCTCTTTTATTTACGCCCCGATCGCGATTTTCGGCTCGGCGTCCGCGTTGGCGGCCATTTCGCGCAGCGCGCGCCGGTACTCGACCGGCATCACCTTGCGGAATTTGGGCAGCCAGTCCTTCCAGTTGGCAAGGATGTCGGCGGCGCGCTTGGAGCCGGTGGCTTTCGCGTGGCGTGTGATCAGGACGTGGAGGCGCTCCACGTCGGAGTCGAGCAGGTCCTTGAACACGTCGACCCGACCATGCGCCTCGAGGTCACCGGAGTGATGATAGGTGCCGGCGTTGATCAGCTCTTCCGACAGCACCGGCTCGAGCTCGACCATCGCCATGTTGCACAGCTTGTCGAAGTCGCCGGCCTCATCGAGCACGTAGGCAATGCCGCCCGACATGCCGGCCGCGAAATTGCGCCCGGTCTTGCCGAGCACGACCACGATGCCGCCGGTCATGTATTCGCAGCAATGATCGCCCGCGCCCTCGACCACCGCGACGGCGCCCGAATTGCGCACGGCAAAACGTTCGCCGGCGATGCCGCGGAAGTAGCACTCGCCCTGGATGGCGCCGTACATCACGGTGTTGCCGACGATGATGCTCTCTTCCGGCACGATCGCGGAGTTCTTCGGCGGCTTGACGATGATCTTGCCGCCCGAGAGGCCCTTGCCGACATAGTCGTTGCCTTCGCCTTCGAGCTCGAAGGTGACGCCATTGGCGAGCCACGCGCCGAAGGCCTGGCCCGCGGTGCCCTTCAGGCTGACCTGGATGGTGTCCTGCGGCAGACCGGCATGGCCGTAGATCTTGGCGACCGCGCCCGACAGCATCGCGCCGGCGGAGCGGTTGGTGCTGTTGATCGTGGCTTCGATCTTCACCGGCGCGCCGCGGTCGAGCGCAGGCTGCGCCTTCTCGATCAGCGTGCGATCGAGCACCGCCTCCAGATGATGGTTCTGGCGCTCGGAATGATAGATCTTCTGGCCCTTCTCTTCCTTCTGCTTGACGAACAGCTTGGAGAAGTCGAGGCCCTTGGCCTTCCAGTGCGCAACCAACTTGGTCTGGTCGAGCAGCTGCACCTGGCCGATCATCTCGTTGAAGGTGCGGAAGCCGAGCGAGGCCATGATCTCGCGGACTTCCTCCGCGACGAAGAAGAAGTAGTTGATCACGTGCTCGGGCTGGCCGGTGAAGCGCTTGCGCAGGACCGGATCCTGTGTGGCGACGCCGACCGGGCAGGTGTTCAGATGGCACTTGCGCATCATGATGCAGCCGGCCGCAATCAAGGGAGCGGTGGCGAAGCCGAACTCGTCGGCCCCGAGCAGCGCACCGATCACGACGTCACGCCCGGTGCGGAAGCCGCCGTCGACCTGGACCACGATGCGGCTGCGCAGCCGCTCGCGCACCAGCGTCTGGTGGGTTTCGGCAAGGCCGATCTCCCACGGCGAGCCGGCGTGCTTGATCGAGGTCAGGGGCGAAGCGCCGGTGCCGCCCTCGAAGCCCGCGATGGTGACATGGTCGGCCCGCGCCTTGGCGACGCCAGCGGCGACCGTGCCGACGCCGATTTCGGAGACGAGCTTGACCGAGACGTCGCCCGCCGGGTTGACGTTCTTGAGGTCGTAGATGAGCTGCGCCAGATCCTCGATCGAGTAGATGTCGTGGTGCGGCGGCGGCGAGATCAGGCCGACACCCGGGGTCGAGTGACGCACCTTGGCGATGGTCGCGTCGACCTTGTGGCCGGGCAGCTGGCCGCCTTCGCCGGGCTTGGCACCCTGCGCCATCTTGATCTGCATCATGTCGGAGTTGACGAGATACTCCGTGGTGACGCCGAAGCGGCCCGAGGCGACCTGCTTGATCGCCGAGCGCATGCTGTCGCCGTTCGGCAGCGGCTTGAAGCGGTCGGCTTCCTCGCCGCCTTCGCCGGTGTTCGACTTGCCGCCGATCCGGTTCATGGCGATCGCGAGCGTGGTGTGCGCCTCGCGCGAGATCGAGCCGAAGCTCATCGCGCCGGTGGCGAAACGCTTGACGATGTCCTTGGCCGGCTCGACCTGGTCGAGCGGCACGGGCTTGCGCTTCTCTTCGTCCGCGCTCTTGATCCGGAACAGGCCGCGCAGCGTCAGAAGCCGCTCCGACTGCTCGTTGAGGATCTTCGCGAAGGCGCGATAGCGCTCCAGCGAATTGCCGCGGGCGGCATGTTGCAGCAGCCCGACCGACTCGGCGGTCCAGGCGTGGTCCTCGCCGCGGCTGCGATAGGCATATTCGCCGCCGACGTCGAGCGAGGTCTTGTAGACCAGCGCCTCGCCGAACGCGTCGGCATGGCGGCGCACCGCTTCTTCCGCGATCTCGGCAAGGCCGACGCCTTCGACGCGGGTATGCGTGCCGGCGAAGAACTTTCCGACGAAATCCGCCTTGAGGCCGACCGCGTCGAAGATCTGCGCGCCGCAATAGGACTGGTAGGTCGAGATGCCCATCTTGGACATCACCTTGAGCAGGCCCTTGCCGATCGACTTGATGTAGCGCTTGACGATCTCGTAGTCGTCGAGCGAGCCGGGCAGGCGGTCCTTCATCGCGATGATGGTCTCGAACGCGAGGTAGGGATTGATCGCTTCGGCGCCATAGCCGGCAAGGCAGGCGAAGTGATGCACTTCGCGCGGCTCGCCGGATTCGACGACGAGGCCGACCGAGGTGCGCAGGCCGGTGCGGATCAGATGATGATGCACTGAGGCGCAAGCCAGCAGCGACGGGATCGGCACGCGGTCGGTGCCGACCATGCGGTCGGACAGAATGATGATGTTGACGCCCTCGCGCACGGCGCTTTCAGCACGCGCGCAGAGCTCGTCGAGCACCTGGTCCATGCCGGCCGCACCGAGGCCGGCGTGGAAGGTCGTGTCCAGCGTGCGCGACCTGAAATGGGTGTCGGCCACGTCGGAGATCGAGCGGATCTTTTCGAGGTCCGCGTCGGTCAGGATCGGCTGGCGCGCTTCGAGGCGCTTGGTGGTGGCAAGGCCCTGCAGGTCGAACAGGTTCGGCCGCGGCCCGATGATCGAGACGAGGCTCATCACCAGCTCCTCGCGGATTGGATCGATCGGCGGGTTGGTGACCTGCGCGAAGTTCTGCTTGAAGTAGGTGAACAGCGGCTTGGCCTTGTCCGACAGCGCCGAGATCGGCGTGTCGTTGCCCATCGAGCCCGCGGCTTCCTCGCCCGTGGCCGCCATCGGCGTCATCAGGATGGTGACGTCCTCCTGGCTGTAGCCGAACGCCTGCTGGCGATCGAGCAGCGACAGGTTCGAGCGCACGCCCGTCGTCGGCACCTTCGGCAGCTCTTCCAGCACGATCTGGGTCCGCTCCAGCCACTCCTTGTAAGGATGGCTCTTGGCGAGCTCGGCCTTGATCTCGTCGTCGGGAATGAGGCGGCCCTGTTCGAGGTCGACCAGCAGCATCTTGCCGGGCTGCAAGCGCCACTTGGTGATGATCTGGTCCTCGGGGATCGTCAGCACGCCCATCTCGGACGCCATCACGATGCGGTCGTCCTTGGTCACGAGATAGCGCGCCGGCCGCAAGCCGTTGCGGTCGAGCGTGGCGCCGATCTGGCGGCCGTCGGTGAACGCGATCGCGGCGGGGCCGTCCCACGGCTCCATCAGTGCGGCATGGTATTCGTAAAAGGCGCGGCGCTTCTCGTCCATCAGGGGATTGCCGGCCCACGCCTCCGGAATCATCATCATCACTGCATGGGGAAGGGAATATCCGCCCTGCACCAGGAATTCGAGCGCGTTGTCGAAGCAGGCGGTGTCCGACTGTCCCTCATAGGAGATCGGCCAGAGCCGGTTGATGTCCTTGCCGTAGAGCTCGGAGCTGACCGAGGCCTGGCGCGCCGCCATCCAGTTGACGTTGCCGCGCAGCGTGTTGATCTCGCCGTTATGCGCGATCATGCGGTAGGGATGCGCCAGCGACCATGCCGGGAAGGTGTTGGTCGAGAAGCGCTGATGCACCAGCGCCAGCGCGCTCTCGAAGTCCGCCTCATGCAGATCGGGATAGTACTTGCCGAGCTGGTCGGCGAGGAACATGCCCTTGTAGATCACGGTGCGGCAGGACATCGAGCAGGGGTAATAGCCCGCGAGCCCGCGGTCGCGGCGCTGATAGATCGCCTGCGAGATCGACTTGCGCAGGATGTAGAGCCGGCGCTCGAAATCGTCCTCGGTCTTGGCGGTGCCGTTGCGGCCGATGAACACCTGCATGCAGGCGGGCTCGGTCGGCTTCACGGTGACGCCGAGCGAGGAATTGTCGGTCGGCACGTCGCGCCAGCCGAGCAGGGTCAGGCCCTCTTCCTTGATCTGGTCGGCGATGATGCTCTTGATGACGTTGCGCCAGGCGGTGTCGCGCGGCATGAACAGCGCGCCGATGGCGTATTCACCGGGCGCCGGCAATGCGAAGCCGTTTTCCTTGGCCTTGCGGCTGAAGAAGGCGTGCGGGATCTGCACCAGAATGCCGGCGCCGTCACCGGCGCGCGGGTCGGCGCCGACGGCGCCGCGATGCTCGAGATTGCAGAGGATGCTGAGCGCGTCCGAGACGATCTCGTGCGACTTCTTGCCCTTGATGTTGGCGATGAAGCCGACGCCGCAGGAATCCTTTTCCAGGCTCGGATCGTACAGGCCTTCGGCTGGCGGACGCGAATTGTGTTCCTGAATCGGATCGGTCGTTTTCGAGGCGACCGTCGCCGACAGTTCTTCTGCCACGATGTTTGCGCGCTCGAATTGCGACCCGTTCATGGTTCCTGTCCTCTCCATGCGGCAAGCTGCCTCACCGCTATCTTCGGCGCACCTTGGGCGTTCCGCGGCACCCGCCTCTGGGTCACCGCTCGTCCGCTGCGAGCCGCATTTTCTTAAAGTCAGGCTAGGCGTTCTACGTCCCCGAGAACGGCTTTGCCTGTTGCCTCCTTGGTGCTCGAAAACACCAAGTTGCGCTGCAATCCCCGTGCCGAAATCGCAGGCAAAATTGAGACAGTCTTCCTGTCCTAACAATCACCTTGCCAAATTTTTGTCTATCACACAAGCGCGCGAAAGTCCCGATTCCCGATCTGTCAATCAATCGCTTTCCGAAAGTTGCGCGGCCCCGGTTTTGAAGCAAACGCGCCCTGATCCGGCCCTTCGGACGCCGAAATCCCCAATGAAGCTTCGGATCGCCCCTTCGGAACGTGCGCCACGCCAAGAGAAGCGAAAGAGCGCGCGGTATTCGGGGGCCTGACAGGAGCGTCTCGACCATGAAGTTTTTCACAGGATGTGTGGCCGCCGCCGTGCTGGCGTTGGCCGCGACTGCCGCTCAAGCGCAGGTTCCCGCGCGAGGGGGCATGATTGCGGTGTCGGACTTCGACGGCCCCTATGCGCCGCCGGACGCCGCGCCGCCTCCGCCACCGCGCTATGGCTACGGCTATGGCTATGAGGAACGCGGTCCGGCCCCGGCGCTGCTCCCGGCCACCGAGGTCTATGCGGTGCTGCGGGAAAATGGTTTCTCGCCGCTCGGCATCCCGCGCCTGCGCGGCAGCGTCTACACCATCGCGGTGATCGACCGCCGCGGCGACGACGGCCGGCTGGTGATCGATGCCCGCGACGGTAGGATCATCCGCTTCATGCCGATCGCCGATGCCTACGGCATGGCGCCCGCTCATGAGGAGCGTGCGGTCGCGCCCTACGGGCCGCAAAGCGCGCTGCCGCCGCCGACCGTGGTCCGCGGTGGCCCGCCGCGCCCGCCGGCTTCGATCCCGCATGTCGCCAGCCGCACCGTGCCGCTGCCCAGGGCCGCTCCTCCGCGCGGCGAGGCTCCGGTCGCGGCGGCAAAGCCGGCCGAGCCTGCGCCGCAGCAGGCTCAGGCGCCGCAGGCTCAGCCCGCGCAGCAGACCGCCGCCGTGCAGGCCAGGCCCGTTGAAGCCGCGCCGCAAGCCGCTGCGGCAACCGTCGGCCAGGCCAAGCCGTCAGCGACGATCCTGCCGACACAGGACATGCCGGCGGCGCAGGGTTTGGATTAGCCCGCGGTCGCAACAAAAAAGCGCCCGAGAATCTCGGGCGCTTTTGCATGGCGGCGGTTATGCCTCAGCTTCGTCCATACCCCGCCGCTTCCAGGATCAGGTTCGCAACCTCCTTCGGATGCGACACCAGCGAGAGGTGGCCGGCGTCGAGCTCGATCGTGGTCGCGTTCATGCGCTTGGCGAGGAAACGCTCGAGGTCGGGATTGATCGTGTAGTCGTTCTTCGACACCGCGTACCAGCTCGGCTTGGAGTGCCACGCAGCTTCCGTGGTGCGGCCGGCGAAGATCGAGGCGGCCGTCGGCCATTGCACGGCGTAGAGCTCCCTGGCCTGCTCGGGCTTTACGCCATTGGCGAAATACTTCAGGAAAGCGTCTTCCGAGAGCCTGGTGTAGCCGTCGCGCTCGACGATGCCGGCGCGCACCGGGCCGGTCGGAAACTGTTTCGACAGCGCGACGAAATCCTCGTTGGCATCGGGCGCGCGTGCGGCGACATAGACGAGGCCGGTGACCTTCGGGTCGGTGCCGACCTGGCTGATCACGGTGCCGCCCCAGGAATGCGCGACCAGCACGGTCGGACCGTCCTGCTCGGCCAGCGCGCGCTTGGTGGCTTCGACGGAGTCGGCAAGCGACGACAGCGGATTCTGCACGGCCGTGACATGCAACCCTGCGGCCTGGAGGATCGGGATCACCTCGGACCAGCTCGAGCCATCGGCCCAGGCGCCGTGCACCAGCACGACGTTCTTGGCCTTCACTGTCTGCGGTGTCTGCGCGTGAGCAAGGCCGAGGGGGGCCGCCAGCAGGCTCGCGGCGACGAAAAGGCTGCGCCAGAAAGTCATGATCGTTCTCCGTCTTGTTTTGGTTGGATGCCTCATGTTGACGTTTCAAATGACGAGGCGCGGGGCGGCGGTGTTACGCCGCTTCACCGCTCTGTGATGCGGTGCAACAGTCCAGCAAGGCGGTTCGGCAACCGGTGACGTCTGGCGAAGGCTGAAACCATCACCTCGGGGAGCGTAGGGCATCTCCGTCGTTCCGTATTTCTTCCGCGCACGATTGACTGGTCGCGCCGGGACGAGGAACGCCAAACAAAAAAACGCCCCGGGGCACCGGGGCGTTTTCTCAAACCTGGAAGTGGCGTGCGTGATTTACGCGGCGGCTTGCGCGGCCGAGTTCTCGATCACCTGCGCGCCCTGCGCACCGGCGTTGATCGCGATCTGGCGTGGCTTCTTCGCCTCGGGAATCTCGCGGACGAGCTCGACGTGAAGCAGCCCGTTCTCGAGCGAGGCGTCCTTGACCTGCACGAAGTCGGCAAGCTGGAAGGCGCGCTCGAAGGCACGCGCGGCGATGCCGCGGTAGAGCACTTCGGCTTTCGAGTTCTCATTGGCGACTTTCTCGCCCTTGATCGTCAGCGTGTTTTCCTTCGCGACGATGGAGAGCTCGTCCTTGGCAAAGCCCGAGACCGCAACGGTGATGCGGTAGGCATTCTCGCCGGTACGCTCGATGTTGTAGGGGGGATAACCGGGGCTGCCGTCCGAACCGGCCTGATCGAGCAGGTTGAAGAGGCGGTCGAAGCCGACGGTGGAACGATAGAAGGGGGTCAGGTCGTAGGTACGCATGGTCAAGTCCTCCATTGAGCGACTGTTGGCAAACCCGCCCGCCAATCGGGCCGGGCTCATCTCTGTGTGCAGCCTGATGTTCCGGTTCCGAAACACTGGTAGCGGCCTGCACCATGATGATATGGGTTCAGGGGAACGGCGTTCAAGAGGGCGGACAATTGCGCCTTTTCGGCGCTCCCTCCCTTGATTCGCAGCATTTCGCGCCCAATGACGCTGGTCTCGATTCCGTCCAATCCCGTTCCCGAAGACGTCGTCAGCGGCACCATCAAGACGCCCGACGGCGTCGAGCTGCGCTATGCGCGCTGGGCGCCGCCGGCGAACCGCAAGGGCACGGTCTGCGTCTTCACCGGGCGCAGCGAGCAGATCGAGAAATATTTCGAGACCGTGCGCGATTTGCGCGACCGCGGCTTTGCGGTGGCGATGATCGACTGGCGCGGGCAGGGCCATTCCTCGCGGCGCCTGCGCGATCCGCGCAAGGGCTATGTGCGCGACTTCGCCGATTTCGAGATCGACGTCGAGACCTTCGTGCAGCAGGTGGTGCTGCCGGATTGCCCGCCGCCCTTCTTCGCGCTCGCCCACTCCATGGGCGGCACGGTGATGCTGCGCCTCGCGCATGCCGGCAAGCGCTGGTTCGACCGCATGGTGCTGTCGGCGCCGATGATCGACCTGCCCGGCCGCACCACCTCGTTGCCGGCGCGGGCGCTTCTCAAGACCATGCGCCTGCTCGGGATGGGCGGCCGCTATGTCCCCGGCGGCAGCGACCTCATCACCGGGCTCAATCCCTTCATCAACAATCCCCTGACCAGCGATCCCGTGCGCTATGCCCGCAATGCCGCGATCCTGGAGGAGGATCCGACGCTGGGGCTGGCGTCACCGACGGTGGCCTGGGCCGATAGCGCCTTTCGCGCGATGAACACCTTCAAGGGCGTGCACTACCCCTCGGAGATCCGCCAGCCGATCCTGATGCTGGCGGCCTCCAACGACACCGTGGTCTCGACCGCGGCGATCGAGGAGTTCGCCTATCATTTGCGTGCGGGCTCCCATCTTGTGATTGCGGGGGCCAAGCACGAGATCCTCCAGGAGCAGGACCGTTACCGCTCCCAGTTCTGGGCCGCCTTCGACGCCTTCGTGCCGGGCACGCCGCTGTTCAAATGAGGCGGCAGTGACGGTGCGCTCCCTCGCCCCGTTCGTCGCAAAACCCTCATGGTGAGGAGCGTGGAACGCGCGTCTCGATCCATGAAGGCCCGGCTCTCGCCCGCGGCCATCCTTCGAGACGCCCGCTTTGCGGGCTCCTCGGGATGAGGCGTGGAGCGCGCGGGGACAGAGCGACCTACAGCGTCTTCAAATACTCGATCAGATCGTAGCGCTCGTCGTCGTTCTTGAACTCGCGGCCGATGACGCCGGGGCGTCTCGGTTCGCCTTCCTTGCGCTCGAAGGAATGGCCGAGCACGCTGTTGCCCTGGATCGGCTGGCCGTCCGATCCGGTCATGGAGAACCGGGTTTCGCCGGTCTTGCAGCGTTCGTCGGTGACCGCAAAGCCGACCGTCACGGGATCATAGTCGCGGCGGCCCATGCAGAATTTTTGCGGACGCTCGTTCTGCGGCTTCAGCAACCAGTAGAGCGATGGCACCGAACCGTTGTGCAGGTAGGGCGCGGTGGCCCAGATGCCGTTCAGCGGCCGCGCGCGATAGCGCGGCCCCTTCGCCGTATTGGGGCAATTCTTGCGCGCCATATTCCACAGTTTCGCCCGCTCGGCGTCCGGAATCTTCTCGTCGTCCATCCATTTGCGGGCGACGAGGTCGACCACCGTCATCAGGCCGAGCGCATAGGACATCTCGGTCGGCGAGCTCGCGGTCGACGTGTCGCATTGCCACCAGTCCTTCAGGTCGCCCGTATTCACTTTCAGGAAGCCGGGCACATCGACCGTCCTGTTGCCCAGCACCAGGGACTGTTCCGGGTCCGTCTTGATCTCGTCGGTGGGGATCGTCACCGCATTCAGCACCTTGCTGTCGCCGCTCGGCTCCCAATGCCCCGATGACCAGAAGGCGTCGGTGTTGACGGCCGGCAGATGACATCCGGAGCACATCTCGGTGTAGATCTTGCGGCCGTTGTCGACCTTCTTCTGATCAATCCGCCACGCGTCGCCGAGAATCTGCGACGGCCATTTCGGCGACAACAGGCCGCCGAACTCCGGCTTGGCCGCCTTGAACGGATCGGGACCTCTAAGCATGTCCTCGATCCAGCCGAGCGTGTTGATATGAACCGAGGACCGGAACAGCCGATCTTCCGGATAGGCGTCCGACAGGTTGAGCAGCGCCGTCACGCCGAGGGCCTCGCCGGCATTGCGGATCAGCGGCTGCTCGATCGAGGCGTCGTACTGGGCGAATTTGAACCACGGCACGGTCCAGATCGCGGGGTAGCTGACCGGCGCGTCCTGGGCATGCAGGTTCTTCTCGAAGCCCTTGACCCCGCTCAGGGCGAAATCCTGCGAGAACACCTGGTTGCCGATGCGGTTGAGGGCGTCGAGGCGGCCGTACCCTTCCTCGGTGTCGGTCTGCACCCTCTTGTCCCAGGTCTCCTTGTGCTTGATCGTATCGTCGTACTTCTTCTGCCAGTCGACCAGGAACTTGCCGATTGCGCCGAGCTTCTGCTTGAGCGCGTCGCGGTCCGCCTTGCTGGCTTCGGGGCCGAGCACGCGATCGGCGAAGCGCTGGAAGCGGAACGGGACGTACAGCGTGTAGGCGATCGACAGGCCGGTCGAGAGCTCGAGCTTCTTCAGGTCGGTCATCGCCGGGCCGCCGTCGAAGCGGACGTCGATGCCCTTGTAGTGGATCTGCCCGGTGTGACAGGCCGCGCAGGTCAGTCCGATCCTGTCCTCTTCGCGGCGGCCGGTCGCGGGATCTGTCACGCCGGTCATCCGTGCGAAGCCGACCGGAAGGCCGTCGACGTTCTCCGCCGGCGTCCACTTCGTCGACCAGTCCGACGGCTGCGTCGTCTCGTAGGCATTGGCGTAACCAAAACGGCGCAGCGTCGTCGTGTCGGTCTGGATCGATTGCGGGCTCGGGATGAAGCCGAAGCGCTCGAGATAGGTGCTGTCCTTCATCATGCCCGGTCGCGAGAACAGATGCAGGCGCGGCTGCTCCAGCGCCACGAACCAGTCATAGGGCACCGGAAAGGTCGCGGTGCCCTGGCTGGAATGATGGAACCAGTGCCGGTCCTTCAGCGACCAGTTTTGATCGAGCCAGAAGGCCGCCGTCGTCTCCGGGACGGTGGGCAGGGGAGGCGGCAAGAGCTGCGCGAGAATTCCCTTCTGCGGCAGCATGGCGCGCACCTGGTTGGGGAATTCGGCGACCGCGACGAGAGCGACGAGGGCGGCGGCGAACAGGAACGCCACGATCCCGAGAGCCCAGCGAAACCTTAGCGCGCAGGATGACAGCAGCGGCTGCGATACGATCCGCCGGTTGATGCGGTCGGGGAAGCTGCGCTCGTTGAACAGCGTGCGCACGTCGGCGATGCCAAGATATCGGTCCGCCGCGTTGTTCTTGTCTTCCTTGCCCATGATCTTCAGCAGGACCGGCCATTCGAACTTCATCAGCAGCGGGTAGTACCAGCGCGCAGCACTGCCGGCCCGCTTGAGATTGTCGGCCATGAAGGTCTTGATTTCGGCGGCGTTGAGGCCGGGTTCGCTGATGCCGGTGTCCCGATCGGTGTAGGTCCGGCCGAAGCTCGCGAGCCGCGCGATCTCGTCCTCGTTGACCTTGCCGTCGACGCCGAGGATGCGCGAGCCGGCACCCAGCTTGTCCAGCGGGCCGCCGCGCAGCGCGTCCAGTTGCGCGCCGGACCAGATGCTCTTCAGGATGTGGCCGAAGCCGTTGGCGATGAGGGCGACGCTGCGAACCTGGATGCGGGCCGAGGTCTTTTTCAGCCCGGTCTCGCCGCTTGCATTGGCGATGGTCTGCGACAGCGTGTTGAGCGGGACGGTCCCGCCGTCGACGAAACCTTCGCCGACGAGGCCGCGCAGGAATGGACAGGGATTGTTCGGCGAGACCTGGATCGAGGGGTCGAAGGGCGGCTTCGAAGCGGGGTCATGCATGGCCCAGAATTCCTGAAAACAGCGAATCGTAAAAAGCAGACGCGCCGATCAAGCGCGGAAAGTCCTAACAAACCGACAGCACACTATACTACTTCAGCGTGTGACGAAGTGTGGCCGAATTCACTGTCGTGTCAACAAGAGCAGGCGCGAGGTTGGCAAGAAGATCGGGAAGCGGATCGAGAAGCGGACCTGGAAGCGGGCCACCAACCGGGCTGCGGCCGGCCTTTCAGGATTCGGCGGCGCGTTTGAGGTCGCTCTGGATCAGGGTCAGCTTGCCCAGCGGCACGCCGGCCTTCAGCAGGCCTTCGCGGTAATGGGCGAGGTTCTCGGGCCGCTTCCAGTGGAAATTGCGCAAATGGCGGTCGACGTTCAGGGTCGGATAATTGCCCATGAGCACCCCGGCGGCTTCGGCCGCCTCGTCGTTCCGCCCGAGTTGCGCCAGCGCCGCGGCGCGGATCGCCAGCGCCTGCAGGTGATGCGGGTTGACGTAAAGCTGCTCGCGGGCCCAAGACAGCGTCGCGTCGTACTGCCTCAGCAGATAATGGCTGAAGGCGTTCAGTGCCGCCCATTGGTAGCGCGGGTCGCTGTTGTCGCGCTGCGCGGCCATCGAGAATAGCTCGATCGCCTCGCGGTGCTCGCCGACGACGAAATGGCAGATGCCTTGCACGCCGCGCGCGCCCATGTCGTAGGGGTTGAGCGCGACCGCACGCTTGGCGGCGTCCATCGCGGCCTCGTAATGCCCTTCCATCGCGTGGGCCCAGGACAGGATCGAGAACGCGAAGGAGGAGCGGGGGTCGAGCCGGACGCTGGTCTCGGCGAGGTTCATCGCCTCGGCCCACATCTCCCGCGTGCCCTTGACCCAGCCGAACTGGATGCTCTGGATCTGGATCGTGGCGAGATAGGCGTGCGCGATCGACAGTTTGGGGTCGAGCCTGATGGCCTCCCGGAACAGGTCGACGGCGACCGCCAGATCCTCCTTGGTCTGCCGGTAGTAATGCGACAGCCCCTTGAGGAAGCGGTCCCAGGCGGTCACGTCGGTCGAGAGCCGCGCCGGCGCCGAGGCCTCGGCCCGGACGATCTCGGTGGCGATGGCGGCGGACAGATTGGTGGTGATCTCGTCCTGCATCGCGAACAGGTCGCCGATGTCGCGGTCGTAGCGCCCGGTCCAGAGCTGCTCGCCGGTCTCAGGTGCGATCAGCTCGGCGGTGACGCGGATTTTTGCACCGGCCCGCCGCACCGACCCCTGGATCAGGTAAGTCGCGTCGATCTCGCGCGCGATCAGGCGCGTACTCACATTGTTGCCCTTGAAGGCGAAGGTCGAGTTGCGGCTCAGCACGCGATAGAAGGATTGCAGCGACAGCGCGTGGATCAGATCCTCGGTCAGGCCGTCGGAGAAATATTCGTCCTGGGCGTCGCTGAGATTGGCAAAGGGCAGCACGCCGACGATCGCGGTGCGGTACTGCTGCGAGAGGCTGGACGCCTCCCGCAGTTCCGGGGCGAGCGCCGGCGCGCCCTCGGGCGTCCAGGTCCAGACCCCGACCGCATCCTTGATGTTCTTGAAGCGATGGTTGCCGGCGTCGGTGAGCGGCACGGTGAGATGCTTGTTCGCCTCGCGATAGGCCTTGGCCGAGATGGCGAAGCCGCCGGGGCTCGCCACCGATTCGAGTCGGACGGCAATGTTGACATCGTCACCGAACACCTCGTCCTCGTCAGCGATGACGTCGCCCATATGGATGCCGAGCCGGAATTGCATGGCGCGGTCGGCGGGCAGATGGTGGTTGCGCTCCGCCATCAAGGTCTGCATCGCGATCGCGGCCTCGGTGGCGCCGACGATCGAGGGGAACTCCAGCAGGAAGCCGTCGCCGGTGTTCTTCACGACACGGCCGCCGTGATTGAGGATGATGGGATGGATCGCGCTGCGATGGGCCTTGAAGGCGGCATGGGTGCCGGCCTCGTCGTTGCCCATCATGCGCGAATAGCCGGCGACATCGGCGCAGACGATGGCGGCCAGACGTCTTTCCATATCCTCGGAGCTCCAAGAGACCTGGCAAGAGACCGAGGACCGGCCATGGCATGGCAGTCGCCTCGAATCCCGCATTTCAAGAACCCTGCCTTTATAGAGCAGATGATGCGGAGCGAAAGTATCATCCGCATTGCAAATTCGAGGTAAATCCCACGCAGTCCCGGCAGTGGACGAGGACGAGCGAACCGACTAAGCCCAGCCCCT
This sequence comes from Bradyrhizobium sp. YR681, assembly GCF_000282615.1. GTDB lineage: Bacteria > Pseudomonadota > Alphaproteobacteria > Rhizobiales > Xanthobacteraceae > Bradyrhizobium. The sequence goes on from NZ_AKIY01000228.1 coordinate 40,482, forward strand.
TGAGACCGACGGTCGCGGCGGGGCGCCTCACACATGCTGTGTATTCACGAAATCTGGCTCTTCATCCTGTCGGGCGTGCTGCTCAACATCACGCCGGGGCCGGATTCGGTCTATGTGATCGGCCGCAGCATGCAGATGGGCTGGCGCGGCGGCGCGGCCGCGGCATTTGGCATCAGTTGCGGCTGCTTTTTCCACGTCGCGGGCGCCGCGATCGGTCTTTCAGCCCTGCTGATGGCCTCGTCCACCGCCTTCTCGATCCTGAAGCTGGTCGGCGCGGCCTATCTCGTGGTGACCGGACTTCAGATGCTGTGGTCGCGCCCGGCGCTGGCGGCGAACATCGACGAGCCGGTGCGCAGCTCGCTGCGGCGGGTTTTCCTCCAGGGCGTCTTCACCAACGCACTCAATCCCAAGGTCGCGCTGTTCTTCCTGGCGTTCCTGCCGCAATTCGTCGCAGCCGATGCGAGCCACAAGCCGCTCGCCTTCCTGACGCTCGGCCTGATCTTCATCTTTACGGGGACGCTGTGGTGCCTGGTGCTGGCGGCGTTCGCGGCCAAGGCCGCGCACCGGCTGCGGCGCTCGGAGGGCGCGATCGCCTGGGTCAACCGCGCGCTCGGCGGCCTCTTCATCTATCTCGGCATCCGCGTCGCCATGCTGGAGACGCGTTAGATCATTCGAACGAATGACATGACGCCGCGTAGGGTGGATTAGCCCGCGGCTACGCGAAGCGTAGTCCGCTGGCGTAATCCACCATGTCTCCTCGCTTGCGGAACGAAGTTGGTGGATTACGCCCCGCGGTTTGCGCTTCGCGCAATCCGCGAGGCTAATCCACCCTACGAAACGAACTCTTTCACCAGCGCGCTGCCGGCGAGATAGAGGCCCAGCAGGATCATCGCGATCAGGAACCAGCGGCGGAACGCTTCCGCCGGCATCCGCGCCCGCACCGACTGGCCGATGAACATGCCGGCGAACGCCATGGCGAGGCCGACCGCGCCGGGCACCGCATTGGCGGGCGTCAGCAATCCGCCGGCGGTGAGGTTGAAGGCGAGCGCCAGTGTCGCGGTGGTGAAGAACACGCCGAGCGCCTGGACCAGCTCGTCCTTCTCCATGCCGATCGCCTGCATGAACGGCATCGACGGGATCACCTGCACGCCGGTCGAGGCCGAGATCACCCCGGTGATGACGCCGACCACGCCGCCGACCCATTTCTCGTTCTGCGGCGCGACGCGGAACTGGAATTTGTTCAGGCCGATCACGGCGTAGATGACCAGCAGCAGGCCGAGCACGATCGTGCCATAGCGCGCATGCGGGCCGGTCAGCGCGCCGGCATTGAGCCAGCAGCCGATCACGGTGCCGATCATCAGCGGCCACAGCCGCCGCAGGATGTCGCGCAAGTAGGGGCCGACGAAGGTCTGCCAGATATTGGTGACGATGGCCGGCACGATCACGATGGCGATCGCGCGGCTCGGCGCCATGCTCACGGCGAGCAGGCCCATGGACACGGTCGGCAGGCCGAGTCCGACCACGCCCTTGACGAATCCGGCGAGCAGGAAGACGGCGGCGATCACGATGAGGAGAGGGTCGATCATGTCGCGCACATTGACCGAAGCCACGCGCCGGCACAATCTGGAGGTTACGGAGAGAGCCTTCGCTGGTTACGAAGTCTCGAGCATGATCCGGAAAAGTGCGCAGCGGTTTTCCGACAAGATCATGCTCCAGCAATAAGAGAGACCTGCCATGCGCTTCGACCTCGTCGATCTCCAGCTCTTCATCGCGGTCGCCGACCACCGCAGCATCACCCGCGGCGCCGAGCGCTCGCATCTCGCGCTGGCCTCCGCGAGCGCGCGGATCAAGGGGCTGGAGGAGGCGGTCGGCGTCGCGCTGCTCAAGCGCGGGCGCCGCGGCGTCGAACTGACCGCGGCCGGCGAAAGCCTGCTCGACCATGCGCGGGTGGTCATCCACCAGATCGACGCCATGCGCGGCGACCTCGCCGGCTTTGCCAGCGGCGTGCGTGCCAGCGTGCATTTCCTGGTCAACACGTCGGGCCTGTCGGAGCACCTGCCGAAGGCGCTGGCCGGCTTCCTGCACGAGCATCGCGACGTCGCCGTCGACATCGAGGAGCGCGAGAGCACCGACATCGCGGCCGCGATCACCGCGGGCGCCGCCGATCTCGGCTTTGCCGCCGAGCATGCACTGCCCGACCATATCGAGCGCTTCGTCTTCAGCGAGGATCATCTGACGCTGGTGACGTCGCGGCGCGGCCCGTTCGCGGGCCGCCGCCAGATCGATTTTCAGGAAACCGGCGCCTGCGATTTCGTCGGGCTCACCAGCGCCACCGCGCTCCAGGTCCATATTTCGAAACATGCCGCGCGGCTCGGCATGCGGCCGCATTACCGCGCGCGCATGCGCGACTTCGATGCGATCTGCCAGATGGTCGCCGCCGACGTCGGCGTTGCCCTGGTGCCGATCTCCGCCGCCCGCCGCTGCGCCAAGCTGATGCCGCTCGCCATGGTCCGCCTGCGCGATGCCTGGGCCAACCGAAAGCTCGTGATCTGCGCGCGCAGCTTCAAGGCGCTGCCAAGGCCAGCCAAGATGCTGGTGGAGCATTTAAGGGCGGAGGCGGTGTGAGGGGGAGGGTAAGACAGCGTTACTTCGCCGTCTCCACGCCGGCGTCCTTGATCACCTTGCCCCACTTCTTGGTCTCGTCCGCAATGAACTGACGAAAATGCTCGGGCTCGTCGCCGATCAGCGTGGCGCCTTGCGCGGCGAGCTTTTCCTTTACCGCGGGATCCGCCATCGCCTTGGTCGCAAGGCCATGCAGCGCGGTGACGATCTCCTTCGGCGTGCTCTTCGGTGCGACCATGCCGTACCAGTTCTCGACGCGCAGATCGGGAAAACCCGCTTCCGAAAGAGTCGGCACATCGGGCGCGGTCGGCGCGCGCTCGGGCGAGCCGACCGCGATCGGCTTCAACGCGCCGGCCTTGACCTGCGGCAGCAGCACGGGGAGGTCGAGGAACGTCATCTGCACCTGCTGGCCCAGTAGGTCGTTCACGGCAGGCGCCGCGCCACGATAGGGCACGTGGACGATGTCGATCTTCGCGGTGAGCTTGAACAATTCGCCGGCCAGATGCGGCAGGCTGCCGGGGCCGGAGGAGGCGAAGTTGAGTTTTCCGGGCTGCGCCTTGGCGAGCGCGATCAGCTCGCCGATGTTTTTCGCCTCCACATTGGTGGCGACGACGAGCATTTCCGGCACGGTCGCAACCAGCGTGATCGGCGTGAGATCGGTCTGGGTGTCGTAGGCGACGCGTTCCATGCTCGGGCTGATCGCGAGCGCGCCGGCAGAGGAGATCGCGATGGTGTAGCCGTCGGGCGCGGCCTTCGAAACCGCGTCGGTGCCGAGCACGCCGCCCTGGCCGCCGCGATTGTCGATCAGTACCGGTTGGCCCGACAGCTCCGACATGCGCTGGCCGATCACCCGCGCGATGATGTCGTTGGGGCCGCCGGCCGGGAACGGCACGATCAGCTTGATCGGTTTTGCGGGAAAATTCTGCGCGGAGGCGAGCGTCGGAAACAGCAGCAGGAGCGCGAGGAGGAGCGAGCGGTGTTTTTTCATGCAGGCCTCTTTGGGTCGCTTGGCCGGGTCGCTTGGCCGGGTCGCTTACTGGGGCCGGTTATCCGTTGAGCAGTTTCAGGGCTTCTTCGTGAACCCTGGCGTCACCGGCGGCGACGATGCGGCCGCCGCCCTGTGCCGGCTTGCCTTCCCAGGTGGTGACGACGCCGCCGGCGCCGGTCACGATCGGGATCAGGGCTGCGATATCATAGGGCTTCAGCTCGGTCTCGACCACGAGATCGACATGGCCGGCCGCCAGCATGCAATAGGAGTAGCAGTCGCCGCCGTAGCGCGACAGCCGCGCGCCCTGCTCGATGCGGCCAAAGATGGCGCGGTCGCGCTCGTTCATCAGCAGCGGAGAGGTGGTGTAGGTCGTCGCCTCCGACAGCGAGGCGCAGCGGCGAACCTGGAGCCGGCGCTCGCCGGACGGACCCTTATAGGTGGCCGAGCCGTTGTCGCCGGAAAAGCGCTCGCCGATGAAGGGCTGGTGCATCATGCCGTAGACCGGCGTGCCCTTGTGCAGCAGCGCGATCAGCGTGCCCCAGATCGGAAAGCCGCCGATGAAGGATTTTGTGCCGTCGATGGGGTCGAGCACCCAGACATAGTCGGCGTCCTCCTGCTCATTGCCGAATTCCTCGCCGACGATGCCGTGCTGGGGGAAACTGGCCTTGATCAGCCGCCGCATCACCGCCTCGGCGGCGCGGTCGGCCTCCGTCACGGGGTCGAAATCCTTGGTCTTGCTCTTGTCGTCGATCGACAGCGAGGTGCGGAAGAACGGCAAGATGGTCTCGCCGGAGGCAGTGGCGAGCCGTCCGATGAAGGCGGAGAAGTCGATCACCGTCACGGCGAATCCTCAAAACGAAAGTCGGGTGAAGCTCATCTCTGCCTAGCTCAATTCGCCTCTCGCGTGCAGCGCTGTCTTGATTTGCACCCTGGTATTTTGGATGCAGCAGCCGACTGCCTCACCTCAGTCATATGCTGGCCAAATATCGATCACGGAGTTGAAAACTTAGTTCCGAGTATGCCTTGTTCGTATGCAAACGACTATCAACCCATTGAATTTCCTTATCAAAGAAACTGAATCTGGGTTTCGCTATAAGCAAATGAGCCATGTGCATATTGCATGGGAAACGGCTCAAAAGCCCTTGCACTTTGTGCGTCGCGGCCGCATATTGTTGCGGTGCGGTAGCGCTCTGCGTTACCGCTGCCCTCCTTGGGCGTTTCCTCCCTAGACTTGGGCCGCTTCTTCATCAGAAGCGGCCCTTTTTTCTTTGAGCCCGATCTTCACTTCAGCTGCGCGAAATCGCCAAGCGAAGATTCGGCGCACGATACGCTCACAAGCTTCATCTGGTCCTTGATCCGCGACGCGATTGCGCGGGGACGGGCGCGCGTCTATTCCGCCGCGGCCTGGAACGGGCCGAGATCGCCGAACGGGATCGTGGTCGCCAGCACGTCGGCAAGGACGCCGAAGTCGCTTGCCACCTGCGCAAAGCGCGGGCCGCGTTCGCGTCGCCGCTCGTCCATGTAGATCGCGCGGTTGAGCTCGAGCTGCACGGCATGCAGCCCGCTCGCCGGGTTGCCGTAATGCTCGGTGATGAAGCCGCCGGCATAGGGCTTGTTGCGGCCGATCGAATAACCGAGGCTTCCCATGGTCTCCTCGACCCTGTCGGGGAGCAGCGGCGTGCAACTGGTGCCGTAGCGGTCGCCGATCACGATGTCGGGCCTACGCGGCTCGTCCCTGCTGACGCCGACCGACGGCATCGAGTGGCAGTCGACCAGCACCACGGTGCCGAACATCTGGTGCACCTTGTTGATCAGCCGGCGCAGCGCGCGATGGTAGGGCTTGTAGAGCATCTCGATCCGCGCCAGCGCGTCGTCGACCGCGATGCGGTCGCGATAGATCTCCTGGCCGTCGCCGACCACGCGCGGAATGGTGCCGAGGCCGCCGGCGACCCGCATCGAGCGGGTATTGGCAAAGCTCGGCAGCCGCCCGCTGAACATGCGGGGGTCGAGTTCATAGGGCTCGCGATTGACGTCGACATAGGAGCGGGGAAAGTTGACCCGCACGGTCGGAAAGCCGCGGTCGCTCAGATGACCGATCAGCTCGTCCATGAAGGAATCTTCGGATCGCCGCAGCTGCGGCAGGTCGATCCGGGACGCCGCCAAAAATTCGTCCGGATAGGTCGAGCCGGAATGAGGCGAGTTGAAGATGACCGGCGCGCGCCATTCGGCGGGCTCGAAGATCTCGAAGGCTGGCGACACCTCGCCGTCAAACCGGGTCATCTTGTCAGGCTTCGTCCCTTAATTCTCAGGCGTCATCCCTTTGCGCCTCAAGCTCGGGCGCTGATTCGGCCGTCCAACGGCTCTTATGTGTCGTCATTGTCCGGAATCACAACCATTCTGCCAAGCGAAAAGATGCGAGCGGCGCTGGAACATGTCTTAACCGTGCGGGCAAGGAGGCGGGGACCGCCAGGTCCGGCTCGATTGATTCGCAGCCCGTTCGGGTTCACAAGGGTGCGGGCAGCGCGGCCGTCCCAGGGTAAAGATTTTCACCCCAAATTTACCCTCTGTCGGGCTTAGTGACCTCTGCTGATATCCTCTGGGGATTCGACGTTTCCTGCCATGCCAAAGATCCTGCTCGCCGAAGACGACAACGACATGCGCCGTTTCCTGGTCAAGGCGCTGGAAAACGCCGGTTTTCAGGTCTCGTCCCATGACAACGGCATGGCCGCCTATCAGCGGCTCCGCGAAGAGCCGTTCGAGATGCTGCTGACCGACATCGTGATGCCGGAAATGGACGGCATCGAGCTCGCCCGCCGGGCCTCGGAACTCGACCCCGACATCAAGATCATGTTCATCACCGGCTTCGCCGCGGTCGCCCTGAACTCGGATTCGGACGCCCCCAAGAACGCCAAGGTGCTGTCCAAGCCCGTGCATCTGCGCGAATTGGTCAGCGAAGTGAACAAGATGCTGGCGGCCTAAATCGGCCCCCTTCGGTCCTTGCACCGGCTCCCCTGAGCCGTTATAGGGACCCGACCCGAACGCAAGTGGACTTTTAGGGCGCGTAGCTCAGCGGGAGAGCACTACCTTGACATGGTAGGGGTCACAGGTTCGATCCCTGTCGCGCCCACCATCCTTCGCTCGCGAAGCGAGAGAAGGATGCCACGCCGAAGCCCAACGGGCGCAGGCGGGCTGCCGCCGCGAGCTTCGGC
>NZ_AKIY01000229.1 GCF_000282615.1 Bradyrhizobium sp. YR681
GGGCCGCCGCGCCTCCGCAGGAGCCGCCGAAGGTTTATGTCGAGACCGATCCGGATGCGCTGATTTCGCCGGCCTACGGCATCGGCAGCTACATTCGCAATTTGCCGGGCACGCCGCTGCTGCCCGGCGCGCACACGCTGCCGGGCTATTATGGTCGCCCCTGGGACTACGATTATCAGGGCTCGTATTACGGCGGGAAGCAGGTCGACTATTTCTGGCGCCTGCCCTATTCCTGCGGCATCTACGGCTATTGCTGATCTGATCAGCCGGGCTGACCGACGGCAACCGCACGCGGCTGCGTCTCAACGGAATGCCGCGACGCCAGCCGCTCCACCTGCATCACCGCAAGCGTCAGCACTATGATCGCGACCGCCTGGTGCGACAGCGCCAGATCGATCGGCACCTGGTTGAGCAGCGTGAGGATGCCAAGCAGCGCCTGCAGGCTCACCGCGGCGAACAGCCACAGCGCGCCGCTCGCGGCCGCTCCTGCGCGCGAGCGCACCGCGTCGATCGCATGCAACGCTGCCAGCGCGAGCAACGCGTAGGCCGTCATGCGGTGCTCGAACTGCACCGTCAGCACATTGTCGAACATGTTGCGCCACCACGGCGTCTCGAACCACAGCCGGTCGGCGGATGGAATGAAGGCGCCGTCGATCTGCGGCCAGGTGTTGTAGGCGCGCCCGGCGCGCAGGCCCGCGACCAGCGCACCGAAATAGATCTGCACGAAGGTCACGACGAGCAGCAGCGCGCTGGTGAAGCGCAGCCGCGCAGGTGCGGCGATCTGCGGCCGCTCCTTGAGCCGCCGCACCGTCCAGACGATGCCGGCGAAGATCAGCAGCGCCAGCACCAGATGCGTCGCCAGCCGATATTGCGACACCTCGACGCGCTCCGTCAGGCCCGAGGCCACCATCCACCAGCCGACCGCGCCCTGGAGCCCGCCGAGCGCGAACAGCAGCCACAGTCGCCGCTTCAACTCACCGGAGAGACCGCCGCGCCACAGGAAGAACAGGAACGGCAGCAAATAGGCGACGCCGATGAAGCGTCCGAGCAGCCGGTGGCTCCACTCCCACCAGAAAATCTCCTTGAACTCGGACAGGCTCATGCCCGCATTGAGCTCACGATATTGCGGGATCTTCTTGTAGGCCTCGAAGGCATCGGTCCACTGCGCTTCCGACAGCGGCGGAACGCTGCCCGTAACAGGCTTCCATTCGACGATCGAGAGGCCGGATTCCGTCAGCCGGGTCGCGCCGCCGACCAGCACCATCAGCGCGATCAAGGCGGCCACGGAGATCAGCCACCAGCGCACGGCGCGATGCGGCTCGATTGAAGCAGAAATCGTCGTCATTTCAGGGCCAAAACCAGGACCTAACCAAAGAGGCTTGAACCGGACTGCGTGCCCCTTATAGTCCCCCGCTTCCGCAGCGCAAGTTACGCGAAAGACCGCGACGTTCCGCCATGAATATCCGCACCCGCAAGTTCCTCGGCGCCATCCTGCTTCTGGTGCTGGCCACCGTCTGGGCCCTGCTCGGCATGGCGGCGGCACAGATGCCGTGGATCGCCGAGTCCGGCTGGCGGCAGGCGATCTATTACGTGGTTGTAGGCATGGGCTGGGTGCTGCCGGCGATGCCGATCGTGAGCTGGATGCAGCGGCCCGATCGCGTCAAATCTGGCTCGTAGCGCCGCCGGTCGGTTTCACCGGCGCAAAGGCGACGCCCGACACCAGCGCGCGCAGCATGCGCAGCGAACGCACGCGCCCGTCCCAGGAAATCCGCGGCAGCGCCCGCAGATTGGTGCGCCCCTCCGCATCCACGATGCCAGATATCGTCGACACAGCGCTGGCAAAGCCGGCCTCCTCAGCCATCACGACGTGGCTGCGACGGAAGGACGAGCGATCGCCGAACGGAAAGGCAAGATGCCTGATCTCGCGGTGGAACGCCGATTCCGCGACCGCCTTCCCCATCGTCATCTCGCGCAGCGCGCCGGTGTCCTTCATGTTGGCGAGAACGGGATAATTCACGGTCGCGCTGCCGATCGTGACCAGCGGATCGGCCGCAAGCCTCGCCAGATCCTCCCAGTTCATCGACGCCTCGCGCGAGAGCGCGGCGAGATCGATCCGGTAGCGCGTGCAGAGATCGGCGATCGCAGCCGACAGATCCGCCGGCGGCAGCGAGCGCAGCCAGCCTTCGAGGAACGCGAACAGCGCCTGCTTCTCGGCATTATCGGTGACGGTGAAACGCTGCTCCTTCTCGCCCATCATCAGGCTGATGCGGCTCTCGCGCGCGATCACCTGCTCGAGCCCGAGCCACCAGGCCTCGCCGACGCCATCGGGAAACGCGGTGGGCACATAGATCGTGAACGGCACCGCGTGGCGCGCCAGCACCGGATAAGCGAAGGCGATGAAGTCCTTGAGTGCACCGTCGAAAGTGAGTGCCACGAAGCGCCGCGTCTCCGGCAGCGTCACCGCGCGGCGGCAGACCTCGTCCATGCCGATGATGTCGTAGTTCCAGCGCTTGAGCGCGCGGATGGCGCGGTCGAGGAATTGCGGACTGATCTCGTGCTCGCGCAGCGGCTGGAACGCGCCGCGCCGCCGCGGCCGCACATGCGCAAAGCGCAGGATGGCGCCGGCCCCACGGCTGCGCAGCGCGGCCTGGCCGCTGAACCAGGTCAGCTCGAGGCGCAGCCTTTCCAGCCATCTGTCGTCGGATGCCAATATTCCACCTTCGCGCTCGCCGGCGGTCCCTTCCCTCGTCCATTGTCATTACCCTTTGTTGACATTTCTTTGCAAAGGTCGGCCACAGGCCGAAATACGTATTTTTCGTTTTCTCGACAGGTTTCGCGAATGACCATGGCTGCGGCGCTGCAAAGCCGGACGGCAGAATCGCCCGCGCGGTCGCCAGCGAGCCGTATTGCGCATGTCGATATCGTCACCGATCTCGCCGAAGCCGAAGCGGCCTGGCGCACCTTCGAGGAAAGCGGCCAGCTCTTCACGCCCTACCAGCGTTTCGACCTGCTCAGCCCGTGGCAACGGCTCGTCGGCGGCTGCGAAGGTTCGCGCCCCTTCATCGTCATCGCCCGCGACGCCGAACGCCAGCCGCTCGTGCTGCTGCCGCTCTCGCTGCGCCAAAGCCACGGGGTCCGCACGGCCTGCTTCATGGGCGGCAAGCACACCACCTTCAACATGGGCCTGTGGAACGCCGAATTCGCAGCGCAGCTCGACGCCGCCGATCTCGACGCCCTGCTTGCGCCGCTGCGCGAGCATGTCGACGTGCTCTCCCTGACGCAGCAGCCCAAGCGCTGGCACGACCAGCAGAACCCGTTTGCGGCTCTGCCGCGGCAGAGCGCGATCAACGGCTGCCCGCTGCTGGTGATGGAGCCCGGCGGCCCGCCCGCATCGCGGATCAGCAACTCCTTCCGCCGCCGCCTCAAGAGCAAGGAAAAGAAGCTCCAGGCGCTGGCCGGCTACCGCTATCACCTCGCCACCACGGACGCGGACGTCACTCGCCTGCTCGACTGGTTCTTTCGCGTCAAGCCGGTGCGGATGGCCGAGCAGAAACTGCCGAACGTGTTCGCCGAGCCCGGCGTCGAACAGTTCATCCGCAGCGCCTGCCTGTCGCTGCGTGGCGAGGGCCGCGTCATCGACATCCACGCGCTCGAATGCGACGAGGAAGTCATCGCGATCTTCGCCGGCGTCGCCGACGGCCAGCGCTTCTCGATGATGTTCAACACCTACACGATGTCGGAGCATGCCCGCTTCAGCCCCGGCCTGATCCTGATGCGCTACATCATCGACCGCTATGCCGAGCGCGGCTACCGCTCGCTCGACCTCGGCATCGGCTCGGACGAGTACAAGCGGATGTTCTGCAAGGACGACGAGGACATCTTCGACAGTTTCGTGCCGCTGACCTCGCGCGGCAAGCTCGCGGCCATGGCGATGTCCTCACTCAGCCACGGCAAGCGGCTGGTGAAGCAGAACCAGATGCTGTTCGATCTGGCGCGCCGCTTGCGGCAGGCGTTCGGGTAGCTCTCGCTATTTGCACGGCACCGTATCGGGTGGGCAAAGCGAAGCGTGCCCACGTCTGCCTCAATCATTGAAAGGCGGTGGGCACGGCGCAAATGCGCCTTTGCCCACCCTACGATTCCGGGCTCGTGGAGAGAGATCCCTCACCCGTCTCGCAGAGGGAGAGGGTAAAAATTACGCCGCGACCACGCGCGGCGCGTCCATCGCATTTGACGGCTGCACCGGCCTGCTCAGCATCGTCACCTCGCTGAAGCCGACGGCCCGCAGCTGCTCGCACATCAGCAGGCGCGCATCCTGTTCCATCGACGCATCGGGCACCACGACGGCGCGGGCATGCGCCGTCAGCAGCTCGGCCGGAAGGTCGGAGGCGCTGCCGGCGTCGAGCAGCACGTGGTCGTAGGCGCGGAGCAGCGCGTCGATGGCGAGCGTGACGCGGGGCGATTGCAGCAGGCTGCGATCGAAGCCGGCACGGCCGGCCATGACAAGATGCAGCCGCGAGAGCTTGTCCTTCGTGATCACCTGCGCGAACGAGGCTTCGCCCTGCATCAGCTCGGCAAGGCCGGGCGCCGAGGCATCGACGGACACCGCAGCAATCGTCGGGGAGGATGCGGCGAGATCGACCACGACGACGCGCGCGTCCCGCGCCAGGTGCCGGGCCAGCGTCAGCGTCGACAGCGTGATGGCCTCGCCCGATGCGGTGCCGAGCACGGTGACCTTCCTCGCCGCCGCCCCCGCGGCGCGCAGGCTGTCGGCCAGATGTTCGATCTCGGCAAATTCGGTGACGTCGGCATCGGCCGTCATCTCCGGCGCGAGCGGCGCGGGCTCGTCCATCACCGGTTCGACGGCCGGCTCGACAAATGCGTCCTGGCGAGCCGCCGCCCGCGTTTGAACCTGCGCCGGCGCAAACACGGCCACCGCGCGCGGTGCGGTCTGGCGCAGCAGCTCGCCGGTGACGACGACGCCGGACGAGAGCAGCAGCGTCGCGATCGTCGCGATCAGCACGATCGGCAGCTTCTTCGGATAGGCCGGCGTGTTCGAGACGAGGGCGCGCGAGATGACGCGGCCATCCGTCGGCGCGGTGTCGATGCTCTCGCGGGTGTTGGCCTCGCGGTACTTGGCCAGATACATCTCGAGCAGGTCGCGCTGCGCCTTGGCCTCGCGCTCGAGGGCGCGGAGCTGCACGTCCTGACCGTTGGTCGAGGTCGCCTGCTTCTTGAGCTGCTCGAGGCTCAACGTCAATTCCTGCACACGCCCGCTGGCGAAGCGCGCGTCGTTTTCCAGCGAGCGCGCGATCTTGGCGGCCTCGTCGCGGATCTGATTGTCGAGATCCGTGAGCTGCGCCTTCAATTCCTTGATGCGCGGATGATTACCGAGCAGCGTCGACGACTGCTCCGCCAGCTGGGCCCGCAACGCCACCCGCTGCTGGGACGGCGTGCGCATCGATTCCGAATTCAGCACTTCCGACGACTCGATCGGCTTGCCGCTCTGGAGCATCTCGCGGATCAGCCGCGCCTTGGATTCGGCATCCGCCTTCATCGAGCGCGCGTTGTTGAGCTGGGTGTTGACCTCGCCCATCTGCTGGTTCGACAGCGTGGTGTTGTTGGTGCCGACGAACAGGCTCGACTTGGAACGGAAGTCCTCGACCCGCGCCTCGGCATCGGAAACCTTCTTGCGCAGGTCATCGATCTCGCCGGAAAGCCACTGGCTTGCGTTCCTGGCCTGCTCCTGGCGCGCATTCTGCTGGAGCACCAGATAGCTGTCGGCGATCGAATTGGCGACGCGGGCGGCAAGGTCCGGATCGGCGGACTGGAATTCGACGACGATGACGCGCGATTTGTCGACGGCGTAGGCCTGGAGCCGCTCGTAATAGGCATCCAGCACGCGCTCTTCCGGGGTCATCGAGAACGGATCGCGGCCGATGCCGATCAGCGCCGCCAGCGACTTCAGCGGCGAAACGCCTTGCAGCACCGGATCGAATTCGGGCCGCTCCGCAAGCTTGTTCTTCCTGATGATCTCGCGCGCAAGATCGCGCGACAGCACGAGTTGCACCTGGCTGGTGACGGCCTCGGCGTCGAGTGCCTGCCGCTCCTCGGTGCGATCGCTGTTCGGGCGCAGGAACACGTTCTCGCGACCGTCGATCAGAATGCGCGATTCGGACTTGTAGCGCGGGGTGACGAGATTGACGGCGGCAACGGAAGCGACGAGCGCAAGCACCGTCGGCACGATGATCCAGCCGCGCTTGCGGGCAAGCGCGCCGCCGAGCGCGTGCAGGTCAATGTCGCCGGATTCGACTGGCGCCTGCTTCGCAACGACGGGTGCAGGCTTTGCTTCGACCGTGGGCGCGGATTCGGCCTTGGGCCTGGAGACGGCCCGCTCGATCACAGCCTTGTCCTTGCCGGCACGCCAGAACGCTAAACGCATCGAACACTCCCGCAGGGCAACGCCACGAACCTACCTCAACCGCAGCGATTACACTCCATTAAGGTTGCCGCTGGGTTAATCGCGCCAGCCTGCCACCGGCGCACGCGCGCTCGTCACCGTTTGTTAACCACGAGGGCTCTTAATCCATCTCGATATTTCGAAGATTGTTCGGCATTCGCCGTCGCGCGCTGGTTCTGATCATGCCCCCCTCTCCCGACCGGCCGCTCCGCATCCTGCACGCCGTGCGCGCGCCCGTGGGCGGCATCTTCCGCCACATCCTCGACCTCGCCAACGGCCAGGTCGATCGCGGCCATCACGTCGGGATTCTCGCCGACAGCCTCACCGGCGGCGAGCGCGCGGACAAGGCACTGGCCGAGCTCGCGCCGCGCCTGACCCTCGGCGTGCATCGCCTCGCGATCCGCCGCGAACCCTCGCCTGACGATGTGCTCGTCTGGCTGCGGATGCGGCGTCTGATCGGCGAACTCAAGCCCGACGTCATGCACGGCCACGGCGCCAAGGCCGGCGCCTTCGTTCGGATGCGGCGGCGCTCCGACGACGCCATCCGCATCTACACCCCGCATGGCGGCTCGCTGCACTACCCCCTCAACACCTTCAAGGGCGAATTCTACGCGCGGCTCGAGCGCACGCTGATGGATGCGACGGACCTGTTCCTGTTCGAGAGCGCCTTTGCCCGCGACACCTACCAACGCATCGTCGGCACGCCCAAGGGCGTGGTGCATTGCGTCTTCAATGGCGTGACGCCGGAAGAATTCGAGCCTGTCGTCACCGCCGAGGATGCCACCGACCTCTGCTATGTCGGCGAGTTCAGACACATCAAGGGCGCCGACCTGCTGGTCGACGCGGTGTCCCGCCTGCACGAGGGCGGCAAGAAGGTCACGCTCACGCTCGGCGGCGACGGCGAAGAAACGGCGGCGCTGAAGGCGCAGGTCGAGAAGCTCGGCCTCTCCAGTGCGATCCGCTTCATCGGCCACGTCAAGGCGCGCTACGGCTTCTCCAAGGGACGGCTGCTGGTCGTTCCCTCCCGCGGCGATTCCATGCCCTATGTCGTGATCGAGGCCGGCGCCGCCGGCATTCCCATGATCGCCGCGCGCGTCGGCGGCATCCCCGAGATTTTTGGCCCCGAGAGCCCGGCCCTGTTCGCGGCAAGCAACGCCGAGGCCATGGCGGAGGCGATTGCGGCCGCACTCGACGATCCCCAGGGCACCGCGCAGCGCGCGTCGTCCCTGCGCGAGCGCATTTCCGCGCATTTCTCGCAAGCCGCGATGGTTGACGGCGTGCTCGCGGGATACCGCGATGCGTTTACCAATCACTAACCATCCTTAAGGCCGCTTTAGAGAATCTTCCGATTTGTCCGATAATCCAGGTGCCAGGGGATGCTCGCCCGGGGCGCAAGGACGCCGCCCACGGGTCTTTGGAATGGACGTGGACGCCCGTGGAACCGCTCAACGCACGCTCGATGCTCGATGCCGCGGCCAGCGCTGCGGCCAAACCGGCTGACCAGCCCTTCGTCGAACGCCGCCGCCGACTGACTCCGGCTGCGCTCGATGTCGTCAACCAGAAGGTCGCCCGCGCCTACTCGCCGATCGTGATCACCGGCGTCGTGCGCCTTGCCGACTTCGCGCTGCTGACCTTCGTCGGCGTTGCGCTTTATGTCGGCTATGTCATGCCGCTGATCGACTTCAGCTGGGCTTACCCTGCGCAGATCGTCGCCGTCGCGGTCGCTACCGTGGTCTGCTTCCAGGCCGCCGACATCTATCAGGTGCAGCTGTTCCGCGGGCAGCTCCGGCAGATGACGCGGATGATCTCGTCCTGGTCGTTCGTCTTCCTGCTGTTCATCGGCATCTCCTTCTTCGCCAAGTTCGGCACTGACGTGTCGCGGCTCTGGCTTGCCGCCTTCTACTTCCTTGGGCTCGCCGCGCTCGTCGCCGAACGCCTGGTGCTGCGCTCGCTGGTTCGGGCCTGGGGGCGCGAGGGCCGGCTCGACCGCCGCACCATCATCGTCGGCTCCGACCGTAACGGCGAGCAGCTGGTCGAGGCGTTGAAGGCGCAGGAGGATTCCGACATCCACGTGCTCGGCGTGTTCGACGACCGCAACGACAGCCGCGCGCTCGACACCTGCGCCGGCGCCCGCAAGCTCGGCAAGGTCGACGACATCGTCGAATTCGCCCGCCGCACCCGCGTCGATCTCGTGCTGTTCGCGCTGCCGATCTCGGCGGAGACGCGCATCCTTGAAATGCTGAAGAAGCTCTGGGTGCTGCCGGTCGACATCCGCCTCTCCGCCCACACCAACAAGCTGCGCTTCCGTCCCCGCTCCTATTCCTATCTCGGCGAGGTGCCGACGCTCGACGTGTTCGAGGCGCCGATCACCGACTGGGACCTCGTGATGAAATGGCTGTTCGACCGCGTCGTGGGCAGCCTCGCGCTGCTCGCGGCGCTGCCGGTGATGGGACTGGTGGCGCTGGCCATCAAGCTCGACAGCCCGGGGCCGGTGCTGTTCCGCCAGAAGCGGTTTGGCTTCAACAACGAGCGCATCGACGTCTACAAGTTCCGCTCGATGTACCATCACCAGGCCGACCCGACGGCGTCGAAGGTCGTGACCAAGAACGATCCGCGCGTCACCCGCGTCGGCCGCTTCATCCGCAAGACCAGCCTCGACGAGCTGCCGCAACTGTTCAACGTGGTTTTCGCCGGCAATCTCTCGCTGGTCGGCCCGCGTCCGCATGCGGTGCAGGGCAAGCTGCAGAGCCGCCTGTTCGACGAAGCCGTCGACGGCTATTTCGCCCGCCACCGCGTCAAGCCCGGCATCACCGGCTGGGCCCAGATCAACGGCTGGCGCGGCGAGATCGACAACGAAGAGAAGATCCAGAAGCGCGTCGAGTTCGACCTTTACTACATCGAGAACTGGTCGGTGCTGTTCGACCTCGTCATTCTCCTGAAGACGCCGGTCTCGCTGCTGACCAAGAACGAGAACGCGTATTGAGTTGATTTTCTCTGTCATGCCCCGGTCAAGCCGGGCAATGACAGCGTGTTTTGTAGCGTCCAGTAGCGTGAGCGTATAATGGCGTATGCGGCGACAGCCGGGGAATTGAATGCAGCACGTCGCGCTGCGCCCGGCGTGCTGGCGCTCCAGCGCGCGATGGTGTGGCTGGTCGGCGCCTCCGGCGCGATCGTCTTCATCGAGCCGAGCCCCTACGAGATCGCGACGCTGCTCGCCACCGTCACCTTCTTCGCCACCGGCCTGCGCCTGCGGCTCGTCCTGATGCCGCTGATCCTGATGCTGGTGCTGCTCAATGTCGGCTACACCATCAGCGCGATCCCGCTGTTCGAGCAGCCCGAGGTGGTGAGCTGGATCGCGACCTCCTGGTACATGGCGGTGACCGTGGTGTTCTTCGCCATGGTCACGTCCGAGGACACCGCGGCCCGGCTCGACATGCTGCGCCGCGGCCTCGTGGTCGGCGCCATGGTCGCCTCGCTCTCGGCGGTGGCCGGCTACTTCCACCTGGTTCCCGGCGGAGACGACCTGCTCACGCTCTACGGCCGCGCGCGCGGCACGTTCAAGGACCCCAACGTGCTCGGCGCCTTCCTGATCCTGCCGGCGCTGTTCGCGCTCCAGAGCGTGGTCTCGGACAAGCTCGCCAAGGCATTCCGCAACGTCTTCGCCTTCGGCATCATGTCGCTCGCCATCCTGCTCGCCTTCTCCCGCGCCGCCTGGGGCGGGCTGGTGCTGACCTCCGCCTTCATGCTGGCGCTGATGGTGCTGACCAGCCGCACCAACGCGCAGCGCTCGCGCATCGTCGTCATGGCGATCGTCGCCGCGGTCCTTGGTCTCGCGCTGATCGCCGTGCTGCTGTCATTCGATGCCACCGCCGAGATGTTCAAGCAGCGGGCAAGCTTTGACCAAAGCTACGACGAAGGCCGCTTCGGCCGGTTCGGCCGGCACATCCTCGGCGCGGAGATGGCGCTCGACCTGCCGTTCGGCATCGGCCCGCTGCAATTCCACCGCTTCTTCCCCGAAGACACCCACAATTCCTACCTCAACGCCTTCATGTCCGGCGGCTGGCTTTCCGGCGTCTGCTATCCCGCGCTGGTCTTCACCACCGTGATCATGGGTATCAGGCACATCTTCGTCCGCGTGCCCTGGCAGCGCGCCTATCTCGCCGTCTTCTCCGCCTTCGTCGGCACCGTCGGCGAGAGTTTCGTGATCGACACCGACCACTGGCGGCATTTCTGGATGATGCTTGGCGCGATGTGGGGCATGATGGCTGCCGCGCAGATCTACAAGACTAGGGCTGGCGACGAAGCTTCTTCAGCTTGAGATCGGGCCGCTTCTCCGGCGGCGTGTCGAGCAGCCCCTTCAGCGCTTCGGTCGCGGCCAACACGCCCTTGTAGCCCTCGGTCGCGAAACGCAACAGCAGGCGCAGCTCCTCGTCGGAATAGGCGCCAAACACCTTCTCCATCGCCTGCTGCATCGGCACGTAGAACTGGCCGATTTTCATGGCCGCCTCGGGCACGACCGCGATGAAGACCTTGCGGCGGTCCTTCTCATCCCGCTCGCGCCGCACGAGGCCGGCCTTTTCGAGCCGGTCGACGACGCCGGTGATCGCACCGGTGGTCAGCCCCGTCACCTCGGCGAGCCTGCCCGCGGTGACGCGGCCCTCGAGATAGAGGATGTCCATGCATTCGAGGTCGGAATTGGCAATTCCGGCAACGTTTGCAACGGTCTGGCCATAGAGCACGCCCTGCGCGGACGACCGGCGCATCGCCTCCTCGAGATCCTGCAACAGCGCAGCGCGCACCTTCGTCCTTGACAAGGCCGACCTCATATCTTAGTCGATATATATCTTAGCCACTAAGATATTTAGCGACCGTAATTTCTCCTAGCACCACGGAAACGTCGGGAGCAAGCCATGTCCTACCGTCCCCGCAAGGCCCTGATCATCGGCGCCGGCATCGCCGGGCCCGTCGCGGCGATCCTGCTGCGCCGCGCCGGCATCGAATCCGCGATCTACGAGGCCTGGCCCTATTCGAAAGGCATCGGCGGCGGTCTCCAGATCGCGCCGAACGGCATGCATGTCATGGACGAGATCGGGCTCGCAAACGAGCTGATCAGCCGCGGCTCGGTCGCGGAAGCCTTCGACTTCTATTCGCAAGGCGGAGAGCGGCTCGGCTCGATCAATCGCGACATGGCGCGGCGCTTCGGCCAGCCGGCCGTCAATGTCTGCCGCGCCACGCTCAACGAAATGCTGATCGACAAGGCCTGGTGCTCGTGCGTCTCGCTCTATTTCGAGAAACGCCTGATCAAGATCGAGGACCGCGGCGACCAGCCGATCATCGCCTATTTCGCCGACGGCACCACCGCCGAAGGCGACTTCCTGATCGGTGCCGACGGCGTGCATTCGATCACGCGACGCCAGGTGGTGCCGGACGGGCCGCAACCGTTCGACACCGGCCTGATCGGCTTCGGCGGCTTCGTGCCGCATGCCGTGCTCGACGGCCGGCCGATCGGCCGGCATGTCGAGACCACGTTCGGCCAGAGCGGCTTCTTCGGCTACGGCTATTGCAGCCCGGTTCCGAATGACGGCGTGATGTGGTGGAGCACCCAGCCCGCGCGCGGCATGGACGCGGCGATGTTCCGCGCGCTCGACGTATCGACGCTGAAGCAGCATCTGCGCGGCTTCCATCGCGGCTGGCACGACCCGATCCCCGACATCATCGAGGCTGCCGAGAACATCGTCGTCACCGACACGCTCGATGTGGCAACTTTGCCGACCTGGTCGCGCAAACGCTCGCTGCTGATCGGAGATGCCGCGCACGCAACCAGCCCCCATGCGGGTCAAGGCGCCTCGCTCGCGCTGGAGGATGCGATGCGGCTTGCGCGCCTGATGCAGGAGGGACAGGAGCTCGGCGCCACCTTCCAGACCTTCGAGGCCGAGCGGCGCCCCCGCACCGAGAAGATCGTCGCGATGGCGCGCCGCAACGGCAACAGCAAGCGCGAATTCAGCGCCACCGGCGCATGGATCCGCAATCAGATGATGAAATGGCTGCTGCCGCTGGGCTCGAAGAGCATGGAGTTCATGTACGCGTATGACGCGCGGGCGGTGTAGCGTCGAACACGGTGCCGTACCCACGGGCACGGTGCCGTAGGGTGGGCAAAGGCGCAAAGCGCCGTGCCCACGATCTCTCGATTATCACGTTGAAAGTCGTGGGCACGCTTCGCTTTGCCTGCCCTACGGAAGCTACGCCTGGGCTTCCACCCCGAACGTCAGCCCTGCATTGTCCTGCAGCCGCTTGATCAGCTTGTGCTGCATCGCCGCGCCCGGCGTCCAGAAGCCGGCGGCGACGTCCGGCGTGTCGCGCAGCAGGCAGATCGCGCATTCCGAGATCATCTTCGAGGTCGAGCCGTAGCCGGGGTCGCGGTCACCGGTGACGCCGGCGCGGACCTGACGGCCGTCGGGCGCGATCGCGACATAGAGCAGATTGAACAGACCGTTCTCCCGCTCTTCCTTCGACGGCCCCTCGCCCGGTTTCGGTGCATTCGGACCGGTCTTTTCGGCGTTGACGGCCATCACGCGCTTCGCATTGGCCTCGCCCTTCTCGCCGGGGCCGGTCAGGACCATCTCGTCGTAGACGAACTCGCGGCCATAGGGAAAGCCCATCAGCATGTTGGAGCGATGGACGTTGCGCGTGTTGATCAGCGCCATCATGAACGGCGCGGCCCAGGATTGCAGATCCTCTTCGTAAGCCGCTCTGTTGCCTTTCGGCTGCTTCGGGCCGGTGAAGCCCGGCGTCAGCGCGAAGTGATCGTTGAGGATGGCGACGAGGCTGAGGTCCTTGGCGACGGCATCGAAGGTCGCTTTCGCGCTCGCCGCGGTGCCGCCCGACAGCGTGCCGCGCATGTCGCGCACGCGGCCCTTCACGCGCGCGGCCGGTGCGCCGAACACGCGCCTGGCTTGCTCCTGGACGAAGAACGTGCCGAGTTCGAACGGCACGGAATCATAGCCGCACGAGAACACGATGCGCGCGCCGCTCGCCTTGGCGGCCGCCTCGTATTTGTCGATCATCTGGCGCATCCAGACCGGCTCGCCGCAGAGGTCGAAATAATCCGCACCCGCGGCGACGCAGGCCGCGAGCAGCTCTTCGCCATAGAGTTGGTACGGACCGACCGTCGTGATCACCGACTTCGTCTGCCCCACCATCGCCTTCAGCGAAGCGGCATCGGACGCATCGGCCACGATCAGCGGCGTGTCCGCGGGCGCGCCGATCGCGTCGCGCACGGACTTCAGCTTGTCGAGGCTGCGACCCGCCATTGCCCATGTCAGCGCCTGGTCGCCCTTGTAACGCGCCGCCAGATATTCGGCGACGAGCTGGCCGGTGAAACCGGTCGCGCCGTAGACGACGATGTCGAATTTCGCAGAGCTCATGACTGGCCTTTACTTTTTCGCGTAACTCACGCCCATGCCGGCACGGACGTCGCTTTGAATGCCATAGGGCGGAATCGGATAGCGCAGGCCGTTCTTCGCCAGCGCCTTCATGCCCACAATCGCCTTGGCGAGATGCTCGGGCTTCAGGGCCATCAGCATCTCCTCGTCCGGCACGCCGCCATAGCGCCGTTCGGCATAGCATGGCAAGGACAGGCTGGGCTCCCCGGTCTTGAGCGCCCGCCCCCACGAATCCGCGCAAGCGGTCTCACCGACCACGCCCCATTCGAACTTCTTGTAGCCGGTATATTGCAGGCCGTTGATCAGGATAATCATTTGCCCCGGCGTCGCGTAGACGAGGCAGATGTCTGGCGGATCGAGCCGGCCGCTGGCGAGCGGACTGACCGCGAGCGCCTGATAGTGCCCGAATGGCACCACGTCCAGCGCCTCCTGGCGCTTGCGCGCATCCTCCGCGGTGCCGTGCCAGACCCCGACATAGTTCTCGCCGGCGAGCCATTTGTCGTCCTGGGGGCTGAGGCCGATCACCGCGCGGCACTGTGCGCCGACCAGGTCGTCAGCTGTGATGCCGACGGTCCAGCCCAGACGCGAGGCCATGCTGACGATCTGGTCGGTGGTGTGGACCGCGTTCGGGCGCCGGATTTTCGGGATCGCTTCCATGTCGGCGGCTTGCGCGAACAGCTTCATGCCGATCACATTCGTCTTCAGCCGCAACAGGCTGTTGAGATCGGCAACGAGGCCGGCCAGATCGATCTTCTCTGCACTCTGCCGTTGCATGGCGTCCTCCGGGCCGGCGGTCATGCGCCGGTCTGTGTTCTTGTTTGACGCTCTCGTTCTAGTCCTTGCCTGGTCCCGGAAGCAACTCGCCGGTCCGCCCCATGACGCGGTACGTCAGCAGGCCGATCCATTCCCGCATGGCGACGTCGGTCCTTGCGAGCCCCTCCTTGCCGACATGGGTGAACGCGAAGAGATCGTCGCGCCCCCCCATCCGCCAGTCCACCGGATAGGCCTCGACCTCAAATCCGGCCTTGTGAAAAATCCCCATCGCGCGCGGCATGTGGAAGGCCGACGTCACCAGCAGCCAGCGCTCGCCCGGCTTCGGCGACACCAATTGCTTGGTGAAGATCGCATTCTCCCAGGTGTTGCGGGACTCCCGTTCGACGATCAGGCGCTCCTTGGCGATGCCGAGGCTTTCCAGGATCGGCGCGGAGTAATCCGCTTCCCGCGCATCGGTGGAGACCAGGTTCGCCGAGCCGCCGGTGAAGACGACGCGCGCGTTCGGATAGCGGCGCGCGAGCTCGGCCGGAGCCAGCATGCGATCGGCCGCGGATGAGACCACCGGCGTGCGATGCGCTGCCGACAAATCGGTGTCGACGGAGCCTCCGAGCACGATGATGCCGTCGGGGGCCCCCCGCGACGGATCCCACTTCGGAAAGCGCGACTCCAGCGGATAGAGCAGCCAGTTGCCGATCGGCGAGAACGCGACCAGTGCCAGCAGCACCAGCGTGGTCACGGCCAGCTTGCGGCCGAGCGCGGCAAAGCGCGTCACCATCAGCACGAGCGACAGGATTCCGAGCTCGATCAGGAGATTGATCGGCAGCAGCGCGGTGCCGAGGGTCTTGGAAAGAACGAAATACAGGGGGAGCCTCGCTGGAATGATCGTACCGGGCTTGACCGCCCCGTCCATCTTCAGAAATCTTCTTGAAAGAGGATCGATCGCCCGGTCAAGCCCGGGCGTGACACGTGACACCGATTGGACCGCCGCAAATGACCCACCATCACCTGCATTCCAGCCCCGAGACCTGCCATTGGGGCTTCTTCGAAGCCGCGCTCAAGCCGGTGCTGACGATCAACAGCGGCGACGAGGTGACGGTCGACACCATCAGCGGCGGCCCGGACATGCTGCCCGACCGCGACAAGTTTCACATTCCCCCGGAGATGTTCGAGGTCCACGCCAGGAACGAGCGCATGCTGCCCGGCCACATCCTCACCGGTCCGGTCGCGGTCGAGGGCGCCGAGCCCGGCGACGTGCTCGCGGTCGAGATCCTCGACGTGCAGCTCCGGCAGGATTGGGGCTGGAACATGATCAAGCCGCTGTCCGGCACCCTGCCCGACGATTTCCACGACACGCGCATCCTCAACATCCCGCTCGACCGGACGCGGATGGTCGGGCGCATGCCGTGGGGGCTCGACCTGCCGCTCAAGCCGTTCTTCGGCGTGATGGGCGTCTCGCCCCCACCTAGCTGGGGCCGCATCTCCTCGCTGGTCCCGCGCGCGATGGGCGGCAATCTCGACAACAAGGAGCTTGGCGCAGGTGCGACGCTGTACCTGCCGGTGTTCGTTCCGGGCGCGCTGTTCTCCTGCGGCGACGGCCATGGCGTGCAGGGCGACGGCGAGGTCTGCGTCACCGCGATCGAGACCGCGCTCCAGGGCCGCTTCCGCCTGACGCTGCGCAAGGACCTCAAGTTCGACTATCCGCGCGCCGAGACCGCCACGCACTACATGACCATGGCGATGGACCCCGATCTCGACCAATGCGCGGTGCGTGCGCTGCGCGACATGATCGTGCTGCTCGGCGAGACGCGAAACCTGTCGCGCGAGGACGCCTACACGCTGTGCAGCCTGGCCGCCGATCTCAGGGTTACCCAGACCGTCAACGGGTCCAAGGGCATCCATTGCATGATCGAAAAGGCGATCGTGCACGGCTGAGCCGACCCGCCTTCCCCGACCTGTTCACGCCACGCCGCCGCACGGCCTTCCGCGCGGCGCACTGCGCCATGTCAAATTTCACAAGCGATTCCAAAGGGCTGAGCGACGGCATCAGGCTGTATTTGACTTCCACCCTCGAACCTAAATAGAGTCTTAATCGTTACTTTTATGTACCTGAGTATGAGGCTAGCGTTCGGACCATGGCCACCGAAAAAGCCGAGACTGACCGCATTCCCGTAACCTTGGCGCTCTCGACCATCACCTATCTGGAGAAGTTGGTGAGACAGGGCACCCACGGCACCAGCGTTCCCGGCGTCGCACGTACCTTGATCGAGGAAGGCATCCGTCTCGCCATCAAGGACGGACTTTTGTCGATTCGCGACAACGGCAGAACGTGACCGCGCCCGGTGCGTGAAGCGGACGGATCTCGGACGCGGATGGCCGACATCTGCAACCTGGGACCGTTACAATGCCTGTTCTCTCACCAACTTCTTCACCGACTTGGACTGACGAGCGAATTGAACTTCTGAAACAGCATTTCGAGGCCGGCCTCTCCTGCCGCGAGATCGCCGCCGATATCGGCGTCAGCCGCAACGCGGTGATCGGCAAGCTGTCGCGGCTCAATCTGACGCGCAGCCGCGCGGTCGAGGACCGCCGGCTCGAGCGGAGCCTTGCACCGCCGGCGCGCGCGGCGCGAGCCGTGCCGCGGCTGCAATACGCGATGCTCGCGACGATCTATGGCGAGACCGACGCGCCGGTGGTCGCAGGCCCGATCGACGAGGCCAATCGCTGCTCGCTGCTGGAGCTCTCCGAAAACCGATGCCGCTGGCCGATCTCGACGCCCGGCGCGGAGGATTTCTGCTTCTGCGGCAATACCGCAGCGGACGGCCAGTCCTATTGCGCCGGCCACAGCCGCCTCGCCTACCGGCCGAACTCGCGCGCCCGCATGGTGCGCGGATAGATGCTCGTCCGGCGCGTTGTCCTGGCGCGAACCGGTATCCACGTCGCCTGCAAACGCTTTGCGCTTCAAAAAAGAAAAACCTCCGGCGGGGCATCACCGGAGGTTTCTGGAGGCTTAGCGTGAAGCTAAGAGCCGCAACTTTCGTATTTGGCTGAGGCGATATATAGCTGAGCAACTCAGGTAAGTAAATAAGTTTGGGGTCGATCGAATCGCATGGCTCGTCTTCGTCCCCCGCAGGGGATCTCGGACTATCCGAAAATCCCTCCCCGCACGAAAAAAGCCCCGGCGGTGTCCCGCCGGGGCTTCATCGAGTCCGAAGACCTCCGGCTTACCAGTTGCGCTGGGCGCGCAGCAGCAGGCTGTAGGTGTCCTGGTCCTTCAGCTCGTAGGTCGCTGCCGGCTTGGCAACGCCCGTCAGCGCACCGGTCGTGATCACGCCCGAGTACTTCTGGTCGAGATGGCTGTAGGTGAAGTCAGCCGAGAAGGTCAGGTTCTTCAGCGGCGTCCAGCGGGTGATGACGCCGACCTGGCCGATGTTGAAGTCCGGGTTGCAGGTGCCGGTCAGGGTGGCGAACGCGGCGCTGCCGCAGATCAGGCTCTTCGCCGTGCCGCTGTAGTTGACCGCAGCCCACGCGCCGTACAGCGCCGAGTTCCAGTACTGGCTCCAGTTGTGGGTGTAGGCACCACGGAAGCCGTAGGTCTTGGTCAGCTCGAGGCCGCCGCCCGGACCGAACACCGCGTCAGACACGCCGGCGAAGCCGATGCTCTGATACGCGCCGCTGGAGCTGCCGAACATCGAGTAGCTGGTCGCAGCCAGCTCCTGGAAGTTGTAGCGGCTCGCGCCCTCGGTGTAGACGCCCGAGAGGTTGATCACGTCGCCGGCACCGGTCGGGATGTTCTTGATCTGCAAGGCGAGCTGAACGGCCCAGCCCCACTTATCTTCGGGGTGACCGGTGGTTTCGGTCGCGCCGTAGTAGCCGACGTGGTTGTCGTGCGCGGCAACCGACGCCTGGAACAAGCCCCAGGCCTGGTCGACGCGAACCGTACCGACGAGGTCGGGAGCCCGGCTGCCGCCGAGATCGTTGGAGCCGTAAGCGCCGCCGAGGACGCCCGCGGTGCTCATGCCAGCCGTATTCCAGATGTTGGTCTGGAACACCTGCGTCTGGTCCTGCGCCGAGAAGATCGCCGTGACGCCCTGGCCGAAATCGGCCGTGTAGGTGAACTGGTTGACGCCGTTGGTGGTGCCGCTGCCGCCGACCAGCTGGTCGAAGTTGTTGCCGGGATAGTTGATCCAGGGCGCGTCGAACTGCGACACGGCCTTACCCATGGTGAAGCCGGCGAACTGGATGAAGGCGTAGTAGACGCCGAGCGCGCCGCCCGAGAGGTTGCCGTCGGTGCCGTTGACGTTGCCGCCGCTGGAACCGGTGAGGCCGGTGCCGGCCGCGTTGAGGCCGATCGTGCCGCTGTACTGGGTCGCGCCGGTGGCCGAACCGGTGCCGCCGTAGTTGCCGGTCGTCCAGGTGAAGACCGCATCGAAATAGGTGCGGACCACGCCGTACTCGGTCGCGGTGCGCGTGTCGATGTTGAGATCTTCACGAGCGCGCATCGAGTAGTAGTTGGTCAGGCGGTTGTTGGCCGCGAACACGCCGTTGTACTGGGCGCTGTAGTTGCCGCCGGCATTGAGCGCGACTTCAGCACGCAGATAGCCGCCGAGCTTGATGCAGGTGTCGCTGCCCGGGATGTAGTAGAAGCCGGCACCATAGAGCGTGCAGATCTTGACGTACTCGACCGCCTTGGCCTTGACCGGAAGATCGGCCGCCTGGGCTCCACCGACGGCGATCAGACCCGCCGCAGTGCCGAGCAAAAGGCTCTTCACCACTTTCATTTAAAACCTCCAAGTTGCTCATTTTACGGAGACCGGACCGTGAGGCCCCCCAAGATCCCCGTCTTGAAATCCGCCCGGCCGCTTCGCGCTTTCGGACACACCCGCTTTCGACGCGAGGGACGTGAGCGAACCACCTGCAACGGGACGATCGAGTACCCCCCACCGTCACGGAGCAATATGCCTGCGCCGTTCCGCTAATCAAAATAGTTTATTTGGTAAGCTTTCTGGTTTCGCTAAACCTGTGCTCCGCGGGCAACACCGGAGTCGGGCTAATACGTGACCAGCTCATCTTTGTAATTTTAGTGACAAAATTACCCTGCTCTGCACTTGCGTCAGAGCAGGCTTGCGTGGACTATGGCCTTCCACGAGCACCGGCCTGAAGAATCAGTTCACGGGAGTGACGCTGTGTCAGCGACGAGGAAGGAAGGAGCGCGCCTGCGCTCCATCGGCAACCTGGATATCATCAGGCGCTTCACCTGGGAGATATCGTCGATCAACATGCACCTGGAGGAGCTGCGTCAGTTCTGGGCCAGGACGCTCGGCATCAGCGGCCCGCAATGGCTGATCCTGATGGCGATCTCCGACCTCGACAAGGACGACGGCGTGCCCGTCAACGTGGTCTCCAAGCTGCTCCACGTCGACCCGTCCTTCGTCACCACCCAGTCCAAGCTGCTCGAGAAGAAGGGCCTGCTGCGCCGGCGCCCCTCGCCGACCGACGCCCGCGTGGTGCGGCTGTCGCTGGCCGAGAAGACGCAGAAGCACATCGCCAGCCTCAACGAGCAGTACAAGACGATCCGTGAATTCGTCTTCCAGGAATTCGACGAGGCCGAGCTGGCGGAATTCACCACCAAGCTTGCGACCCTGAAGACGCGGCTCGAAAAGGCCTGCGTCAGGATCTCCCTCGACCTCTGAAGCCGGCGTTCAGATCCGGCGACCGGCGGCGCCCAAACGCGATTCCAGCCAGTCGAAGATGTATTCGTTGGCAAGGCTCGGATTGTCCGCATGGGCCTGCGCCGCGCCGGTCTCCGCCGCGGTGAACACCTTCAGCACGATATCGGAGCTGCCGAACCGCGACTTCTGCACGATCTGGCGCGCCCGGTCGGCCTCGAGCCAGCCGTCCTCGCCCAGCGTGATCAGCACCGGGCAGTCGGCACTGGAGGCCATCAGCGGCGAATGCGGCACCGGCACGATGCTGAGGTCGCTCATCGCGAAGCGGCTGGCGAAGAAGGATCGTTCATGCAGGTCCCACAGGCCGCCGTCGCAGACCGCCGCAGCGAGCCGCGGCTCCTGCACCACCGCGCGCGCCACGAAGGAAGAGCCCCACCCGTCGGCCAGGATCGCGACGCGATCGAAATCGACGTCGCCGCGCGTCTCCAGATAGTCCATCACGCTGGCAATCGAGCTCTCGAGATCGCGGCGCTGAAGCAGCGTGTCGGTGTAATCGTCGCGCTGGTCGCCGAGCAGGTCCAGCGCCAGCATCGACAAGCCGCGCTCGCGCGCATGCGGCGCGAGCTTGAACAGGAATTCTTCCTTGCGATGGCCGGGCTCGCCGATGCAGATCACGGTCGGCGCGCGGCCACCTGCCGACGTCGCCGGCAGGAAGTAGCCCTGCAACGCATGATCCTCGGCCCAGGGTATCGTGACGACTTCGCCGGCCGGCGCGCGCGCCATGAGGTAACGACGGGCGCATTCCTGCATCGCCAGCACCGCGACCCAGCGGCGCTCGTCGGCCTGGTCGAGCGGCATCGCCGCGGCACCGTAATAGTTCAGCGCGCGCAGCCAGTTGCGCTGCGCGGTCGCCATGTGGCCCTCCGCGAACGCGGCTTCGGCACGCTGACGATTGACCTGTGCGAGCTTCTTCCACTCGCGATGCCATGACTGCTCGCCGCCTTGCTTGAGCTGCCGCGCGATCATCAGGCATTCGGCGATGGTGGCGCCGCCCTCCTGCGCCGCGGTGAGGAGCCGCGTGAATTCAGCGGAGATATCCTCGCTCTCCGGGCAAAGGATCCAGTCGTCGGAGAGGCATGCGGGTATCATCGGAGCTACGCTTTATGATGGCGTTACCGTGATTCACTAAACCATTTTGGTTGCCCGACCAAGCTGCCGCGCGACGAATGAGACCCGTTTGACATCACCATCGCTTGAACATCGCTTGAACGATGGTGATGTCGCATGCGTGACATTCCAATTCGGCATGAGGCTGCCGATATTGGCAGGAGGTGGCACGTAATATTACCGACGTAATATGACGTCCGCGGCCCTTGCCATGATGATCATCATACCTCAGCCCGCGGCCATTCGTTGACAGTCTCAGCCAGGCCGTGTCGGCCAGTCGGCCTCAACCGAGCTTCCAGCCGACCTCCTGGGTGAAGCTTTCGTAGAAGGAACGTTCATAAGCCTGCTCCGGCGTAGCACGAACGCGCTCGTCGAGACGTTTTGCGTCCTCGCCCACGAGAATACGCCAGCGTTCCGCCTTGACGCCGTCGAGGATGATCTTCGCGGCCTGCGCGGCCGTCGTCGGCGCATCCTCGAGGAAGCTGCGGGCGCGCTCGGCGAACACCGCCTGGATGTCCTCGTCCGACATCCTGTCGGCATCCGGCACGCCGGCGGCGACCATGCGCTTGCGGGTCAGCGCCACCTCGTCGGGGTTGAGGCGCTCCGAGCCGTCCATGCTCTGCACCTTGCGCGAATTGGCGACGATCGAGGTGCCGATATGGCCGGGCATCACCACCGAGCATTTGACGTGCGGGGCATGCAGGCGCAGGTCGTTGATCAGCGCTTCGGTAAATCCCTTCACCGCGAACTTGGCCGAGCTGTAGGCGGTGTGCGCCTGTCCCATGCCGATCGAGGCCCAGAAGCCGTTGACGCTGGCGGTGTTGACGATATGGGCCTCATCGGCCGCGACCAGCATCGGCAGGAAGGTGCGCACCCCGAGATAGACCCCGCCCCAGCAGATGTTGAAGGTGCGTTCCCACTGCTCGCGCGTGTTGGTGAACAGGCTGCCGCCGCCGCCGATGCCGGCATTGTTGAACAGCAGATGGATCCTGTCGGTCTTCTGCTGCTCGGCGAGCTCGTCGCGAAAGCGCTTGAGATGATCCTCGATCGCGACGTCGGCGACATGCGTGGTGACGCGCAGGCCCTGCGGCAGCTTCTCGACCTCGCACAGCCGCTTCGTCTCGGCCATCGCGGCCTCCGAGACGTCGCACATCGCGACGTTGCAGCCCTCGGCAACGAGTTGCCGCGCGAGCTCGCGCCCCATTCCCGTGCCGCCGCCGGTGATGACGGCGATCTTTCCAGCGAAATCCTTCATGGGACTTTCGGCCCCTCCCTTTGTCGGTCCGTTTCTTCGTCACCGCGCAGCTGACGCGGGCGCGCGCGAAATGTAGCAGCGCCGCATCCGCAGGTAAAAGCGGATCGGCGCTGCCGTTCGACATCGATTATTTCGGGCCGCGGACTATTCGGCTGCTTCGACCTGCAACCCCTTCAGCGCACCAAGCGCCTCCAGCGCCTTGCGCGTGGCGGCCTGCTGCGCCGGCGAGGCTTCCGGCATCGGTGCGCGCGGATACGTCTTCGGCAGGCCCTGGAGCGTCTGGGCGTAACGTGTGCAGGCCGGCAGATTGTCGGCGATGATCGCATTCCACAGCGTCAGCAGCTTCTTGTGCAGGTCGAGCGCGCGCGGATGGTCGCCCGCCTTCACCGCATCCCACAGCGCGACCGAGGCATGCGGCGCCGCGGTCAGGATCGCGGCGATCGAGCCATGGGCTCCCAGCGTGTAGGACGGATACATCAGGGCATCGACGGCGCTGTAGATCAGCTTGTCCGGCGCCATCATCATGAGATCAGCGAACAGTTTCAGATCGCCCGCGCTCTGCTTGACGCCGACCACCAGCGGCACCTCGGTCATGATCCGCGTCAGCAGCGCCGGCGACAGATATGACCACGGCACCACGTTGTAGATGATGATGGGCATGCCGGTCTCGTCGGCCATGGCGCGGAAATGCGCCACCATCGCCTCGTCATCCGGCTTGAACAGATAGTGCACCGGCGTGACCTGCAGCGCGGCGACATTCATGTCGCGCACCAGCCTGCCGCGCCGGATCGCATCGCGCGTGGAATCCACGATGATGCCGGCGATGACGGGAATGCGTCCCTTCACCGCCTCCACCGTTGCCGCCATCAGGTCGCGATATTCCTCGTGGTCGAGCGTGTGGCCCTCGCCGGTGGAGCCGCCGGCGGCAACGCCATGGGCGCCGGCGCCGATCATCCAGTCGACCTGGGGCGCCACCAGACCGAAGTCGATCTCGCCGTCCTTCCGGAACGGCGTCGTCATCGGCGGGATCACGCCGGTCGGTCTTGCCTTCATGGTCTGCCCTCGCGTTTCCATAACCCCTGTCGCCGTCCCGCTCTTTTGACGGGTATCGGCAGCCTGCGAGCCTACCGGCTGCGGGGGGCCTGTGAAGGGCCGCCCGCGCGGCGCTGCCCCCACAATCGATCATCCCTCCTCATTTCCCTGCGGTTCCCCGTAGTTCTCCGGCTTCGGTTTAGGGGTAATTTTTTTACAATCCGAATCGTCAAATGGGGATGGACGCTGGGTCGAGTCGGCCAGGCCAGCGTGTTGTTTGTGTCACAGGCTCTGGCACTCCGCTTGCATCCTCTTCGTGGTCAGAAACTACCGATGAGGTGACTGGAATGTTCGTGACCGTCGTAGCCGTGCTCTGCCGGCTTAGCGCAGCTAGCTCAGGCAGTTGCGTCGAGGAAATCGTGACCGACAGCAACATGACGCCCGAAATGTCGATGATGCAGTGTGCGATCGGCGCACAGGCACCGCTTGCGAAATGGATGGGCGAGCATCCGATCTACCACACCAACTGGCGCCTCGAGCGCTACAAATGCGTACCGGGTCACTACGAGATCAAGGGCCACGCCTAAGGCCCCGCAAAACTACGTCTATCGAGGAAACGCCCGGAGCAGCCTTTTCCCTCCGCGGGCTTGCAGCGCCAGACCGATCGCGGCGGCGCGCTTTGTGACAACGATCACGCTCTTAAATCAAGCAACCTCCCGCAAAATGATCGCACGCGCCCTGCGCCCCCTTCGGCGATCGGCAAGGCTGTTCGGAAGCTCGTGACCGTGGCGATCGAGGCCAACCGCATCACCCCGAAGCTGCACCCGCCTTCCCCGTGCAGGTCCCGCACCCAGGCCGGCTTGGGGATGCCGAAGCTCCAGTCGCGAAATCCACGCCTTCATGCGCACCTCGCGCGAAAGCCACTGATAAGGAATGCACGGAGCGTTCAGTAGAACAGGCCGGATTCCAGACTAACAATTGTTGGTCGGAACGCTGCGAACGGGATCGCACCGATCCTTAATTACTCGTCCCTATCGTGCACGTTCCACGAAGGAGAGATCGATGGCGGGGGTCTGCAAGGGATGCGGCGGCGGCGCTGGACTGCCGTTCGAATTCAGGATGGCGTTCCAACCGATCGTCGCCGTGAACGAGCAGCGCGTCTGGGGCTATGAAGCATTGGTGCGCGGGCCTCAGGGCGAAAGTGCGCAGAGCGTGCTGAGCCAGCTGACCGAAGACCAGCTTTACCGCTTCGACCAGGCTGCCAGAGTCATGGCCATCGAGACCGCGGGAAAGCTGTTTGACGATCCGCAAGCTCGACTGTCCATCAACTTCATGCCCAACGCGGTCTACGAGCCGCAGGCGTGCATCCAGCAATCCCTGGCGGCGGCGCGCCGTTCGAACTTCCCGCCTGCGAACCTCATGTTCGAGTTCACCGAAAACGAACGCATGAGCGATCCTGCGCATGTCGAGCACATCGTGCGGACCTACAAGAAGCTTGGTTTTCTGACCGCGCTTGATGATTTCGGGGCCGGCTATGCCGGGCTCAGTCTGCTGGCGAGGCTCCAGCCGGACCTCATCAAGGTCGACATGGAGCTTTTGCGCGACATCCATCTCAGCCGCCCGAAGCAGGTCATCGTCGCCGGCATCGCGTCGATGGCACGCGAACTCGATATCAGGCTCCTCGCCGAGGGCGTGGAAAGCGAAGCCGAACTGACCGTGCTCCGGGCCGCGGGGATCGACCTTTTCCAGGGATATTATTTTTCCAAGCCGGGGTTCATGAGCTTGCCGGACGTGTCCGCGTTTTCCGCCGCGACGGCGGCCCGCGCAGGCTAACGGTCGCCCGCCCGAACATTGCAGCCCCCTAAGCTATCGCGCGCATGATCGCCGCACGCGCCTGCCGTCCCTCCGGCGTCGGCATCAGCGCATAATTGTGCGGCTGGTCGCGCAGCAGATGCAACTCGACGGACACGCCAACCGCCCTCGCCCGCTCCGCGAGATCGACGCTGTCAGGATAGAGCAGATCGCGCGTGCCCGAAAAGATCGTCATCGGCGCCAGCGCGCGGAAGGTGCCGTTGAGCGGGCTGACGAAGGGATGGCCGATGTCGAGCGCGCCGGCATAGAGGTGCCCGGCCTCGACGATCCCCGGAATGTCCTGAATGGGATCGCGGCGCGCGATCTCCTTTTGCTCGGGACGGCTGACCGATGCATCGGCCGCAGGCGAGATCAAGATCAACCGGCTCGGCTGCCGATGCCCGCGATCGCGCAGCCATTGGCACGCAGCGAGCGCAAGGCTGGCTCCGGCCGAATTGCCGACCACCGTGACCTTTGCGGACCCCGCATCCTCGAGCAGCATCCTGAGCAGCTCGGCCGTCGCTGGCACGACATCCTTGGCGGTGGCGCGCGGTGCCAGCGGATAGATCGGCACGACGCACACGACACGCGCCTTTCGCGTCATCTGCCCAACGAAGCGCCAATGCGCCGGCACGATCTCGTTGATGAAGCCGCCGCCATGCAGGAACATGACGTAGTTGCAGCCCTCGTGCCCCGACGACGGCGCGGTGTAATAGACCGGCCATCCGCCCATTTTCGTCAAGATCGCCTCGACGCCGCGCCCGAGCCCCGTCGACTCGAACGAAACAGGCTCCAGCGCGAGCTTCTGCACATGCGCGTGCACGGCCTCGGCGGATGCGAGTTGCGCCTTGTAAGGAAGCAGTCCGAGCAGCAGGTTAAAGAGGCGGCTTTGCAGGCTCGGCCCGGGATCGCGCGGCGTCCGCGCCCCGAACACGCAGCCGCCCGGGCAGAATTGCAAAGCCGACACAAGTCTTGCAACGCTCATGGTCAGATCCCCACCTGGCTCGGCATCCCATATGGCGACAAGGAGCCCTTGCCGACAGGGTGCCGGATGCGACTATAATGCGAGTGATCACTCGCTTTTTCTACTCGCATTCGGGATCGCAAACCCATGGCGCGCACGCCGCCGACAAAGCCCCGGAAAAACGCACTGCAGGCGCGATCCCGCGCCACCGTCGACGCGCTGGTCGAGGCCACTGCTCGCATTCTGGTCCGCGACGGCTTTGAGAAGACCAGCACCAACCGCATCGCCGAGATCGCCGGCGTCAGCGTCGGCTCGCTCTACCAATACTTCCCCAGCAAGGAGGCCCTCGTCGCCGCCGTGATCGACCGTCACAACGACGAGATCATGGGCCTCGTCCGCACGACCCTGGTGGAAGTCGCCGACTTACCCGTCGACAAGGCCGTACGAAAACTCGTCACCGTCGCCATCGAAGCCCACCGCATCAACCCGAAACTGCATCGTGTCCTCGCCGAGCAGATCCCGCGCACCGGCCAACTCGCCGACGTCGAAGCCTTCAACCGCGAAATCCACACGCTGGTGCGCGCCTATCTCGAAAGCCGTCGCAAGGAGATGCGCAAGGTGGACGTCGATGTCGCGACCTTCATCTGCGTCAGCACGATCGAGGCGGTGGCGCACAACACGGTGCTGGACCATGCGGAGGTGCTGTCGGAGAAGATGGTGCGGACGCTGGTGGATGAGACGACAAAGATGGTGGTGGGGTATTTGAGGTAGGTGACCTGGCCCGCCCCTGAACAGGAGATAAGTAACTGCTACTATAGCTTCGCAGATTTCATTAACGGCAAATCGACGAGTTTTATGCCTGTCTCGGCAGCGACGCTGTTCCAGTATAACGCAAGCCAACGCACCTTCTCATAGTGGGCTGGTTCATAGATCGATCGCGCTAGTGCGTCCTCGATACCCGTCCGCATTTTAGCAATGGTTGCCTCCGCATCGTTCATAACTTCCAGCTTTCGAAGCGCATTGAGGAAATCGATGAACGGAGGTCCGTCGTTGGCGAGCGAGATCTTTGGAGGCAAATCCCACCTATCGGCTTCTTTTTTAAACTCTCCGTGAGAGAGGTCGCTGTGCGTCTCCGCATCGATTAGCACCCTTGGTACCCGCGCAATGCTCGACTCCATGCTGTACGCTTTGATCAAAGCGGGACCAAGGACGACCTTGGGCGAGTGGTACAAGAGACCTTTGGCGAAGCCGCCGCGGACAAAAATGCCGTCTTCCAAAAGCGATACACTCGCATGCGCCACCGCTACCAACAGATGACAGAGCCCGCCGATCGACGCGCCTTCTGACATTACTATACAATCCGAAAACGTCTGAGCCTGAAAGTCATCCGGCTCAAACTGCTGATATAGAGAATGACGATCAGCGATTTCTTCGATTGCGGAAATTAATGCCGCTGCTTTGTCTGCCGCAGACACAGACTCTGTAACAATGTTCTTGAAGCCAAGTATGTCCAAGAAGGCCACATATCGAACTGTATATTGCTTATCCATTGGAGGCAGCGAATGAGATGGGTACAATTTCTGATAGCATAACGCACAAGACAGTTCTCGCCTAGATTACCCTGAGGGATCGTATGGCTGATTCTAATTTCCAGAGAGTTGGTGCGGAGCACAATGCAGGCGTGGGACGCAGCTTTGAGGCAATGGCGCAGACCTTCTTCAAGGCTACCGAGGATATCGATCTGGTCGAAAGATTTCCCGTTGAGATAGGAGTTTCAACCAAAAAAAAGGTGCACCGATTCGACCTTGGGAGCAGGTCGCCGGCGCTCCTAATTGAGTGCAAGTCGCATACGTGGACTGAAACCGGTAACATGCCTTCGGCAAAGATGACTGTCTGGAACGAAGCTATGTATTACTTTCTCATCGCCCCCCAAGAATTTCGGAAAGTTTTGTTCGTATTGAAGCACCACAATCTGCGGCGCGACCTAACCTTAGCGTCCTACTACCTGAGAACTCACTCGCACATGGTACCGGACGGCGTAGAGGTTTGGGAGTTCGATACCGACGCCTTGTCGGGTGAAAGACTTCGCTGAGCTAGAAATTCCAGACACCCTCATTCCTTCAACATCGCAATCGGATGATCCAGCGCAATATCCAATTCGCTGCTCACCCCTCTCGTCATCACATCCTGTATCCGCTGCCGCCCCAAATCCGCATGCGTTCGCCCCAGGGCATCCGCCTTGTCCGCATCCCTGTCCCTGATCGCCGCGACCATCGCGATGTGCTCCGTCAGGATCGTATTCATGTGCTTCTGATACGCAGCGCGCGAAGCGAAGTGCTCCACATTGTAGGCGAGATAGGCGATGCGCAGCGCGAGCGTGAGGAGGTGGAGGTAGTTGCGCTCGATCAGCTTGTTGCCGCA
Organism: Bradyrhizobium sp. YR681; assembly: GCF_000282615.1. Lineage (GTDB taxonomy): Bacteria > Pseudomonadota > Alphaproteobacteria > Rhizobiales > Xanthobacteraceae > Bradyrhizobium. Next base: position 29,030 of record NZ_AKIY01000229.1, read on the forward strand.
GGCGGCGGCGATCAGCGCGTGAAACCGCCAATTGCTCTCGTTCATCTCATCCGCGCGGCCCGCCGCTTCATGTTGTTCGAATGCCATCCGCTCGGCATCGATCTCGGCGAGCTGTGCATCGGTCCGGCGTAGCGCCGCCCATCTGGTGACGAGCCGCTGGGTGATATCGAGCGCCTCGAACATCTCGCGAAGGTCATCCCAGTTGAGGCTCGCGACGCTGGCGCCGCGGTTCGGCAGCAGCACCACCAGCGATTCCGAGGCGAGCCTGACGAGCGCTTCGTGCACGGGTGTTCGCGAGAGCCCCAGCCTTGCCGCGAGGACCGCCTCATCGAGCGGCGTGCCGGGGCGCAGGGTGAGCGACACGATCTCGCGCCGGAGAGCCGTGTAGGCGAACTCGACGCCCTTCCCCTTGCCCGGCGGCGGAGGTGGTCTGCTGGCCATCATGAAATATCTTGCCTTGTTTTATTCATCGTGCATAAACTGTGCATACACGGTCCATCCTATCACGGGAGCCGTGCGATGCGAGGGCGACTGCCGGGCCGTTTTCGCGCAAGCAAAGGATCTCGTCCATGAGCATCACTGCCCAAGGGCTCGTTGCCCGCATAGACCGGCTACCTCCCTCCCGCTTCCACATTCAAGTCCTTATCATTGCTGGGCTTTCACTGTTCTTCGACACGCTGGACACGGCCGTCACCGGCTTTGCCTTCGCAGCTTTTCGAACCGAATGGAACCTCGGCCCGCTCGCGCTCGGCGTCACCTCGGCGATCGGCCTGAGCGGCTATTTGCTCGGCTCCCTCCTCGTCGGCTTCGTCGCCGACCGGTTCGGCCGCAAGGCCGTGATGACCTGGAGCCTCGGCCTCTACTCGCTGTTCTCGGCCTCCCGCGCGCTGGCCCCCGGCATCGAAATCTTCTGCCTGCTGAACTTCTTCACATGGATCTTCGTCGGCATGGAGAGCTGCGTGGTGCCGCCTTATCTGGCGGAGCTGTGGCCCTCGCGGCTGCGCGGCCGCTTCAACGGCTGGATGATGGCGTTCTTCGCAATCGGTATCGCCCTGTCGCCGGTGTGGGCGCTGCTGCTGATCCCGACAGTCGGCTGGCGCTGGACGCTCGCGCTCACCTTCCCGTTCGCGCTGCTGATCGGCCTGATGAGGACCTTCCTCCCCGAAAGCCCGCGATGGCTGGTGAGCCAGGGCCGCACCGAGGAAGCTGAAAAGATCGTCGCGTCGATCGAAGCGCAGGTGGCGCGGTCGAACGGCGGCACGCTTCCGCCTGTCGTTCCGATCCCGATGCCCGTCACCCGCCCGGTCAGCCGGCGCGAGATCGTCGCCCCGGCCATCCTGCCTGTCACCATCATGCTCTGGATGGTCTGGTTCACCGAGTACGGCGTGCTCTACACCTTCCAGTCCGTGCTTCCGACCTTGCTCGCGATGGACGGTTTCTCGATCGTGCGATCGACCGAGTTCACCGTCGTGATCTTTTCCGGCTTCATCCCCGGCTATATCGGCGCGGGCTACTTCCTCGATCTGGTCGGCCGGAAGTACTGGCTGATGATCTGCTTTGCCGGGATCGGAATCTCCAGCACGCTGTTCGGCCTCGCGAACACGCCCACGACGATCATGGCTTGTGCATGGTTCACCGCCTTCTTCCTCGGCAACGGGTCGACCTGCATCTACACCTACACGCCCGAGCTCTATCCGACCGAGATCCGAACGACGGCGATGGGCATGGCCTCGGCCTGGGGCCGCGTTGGCGGCATCCTGCTGCTGCTGGCGTTCGGCATCTTCGCCGTGCTGCACGGCCGGCTCGCGCTCTTCCTGGTGAGCGACGGCCTCTTGATCGCCAGCATCATCGTGGTGGCGCTGGTCGGCCCCAACACCAAGGGCAAGACGCTCGAGGCAACGTCGGCGGCGCGTGACGTTGCAGCGCCGGCAAACGCCGTCGAGGCACCGGCCGAATGACACGTACAGCGATGATTGCCGGGGCCGGCTATGCCGGCCTCGCCGCGGCGGCCGTGCTGGCACGCGCAGGCTGGCGCGTGACCGTCTACGAGGCCGATCCCGAGCCAAGAAGCGTCGGCGCCGGCCTTTATGTCCACGGTTTCGTCCATGACGCCCTTCGCAAGACCGGTGCCTACGACGATTTCATGCGTGGAGCATTCAAACCTGCCGCGCATTGCGTCTATATCGACGGCGCGCGGCAATCGAATGCATCCACCGACGGAAACATCACCACCACGACCCGGGCGGCTCTTCATGTCGCGCTGATCGATGCGGCAAGACGCGCCGGAGTGAGCATCATCGGCGGATCGCGCGCCGTTGCGGCGGATCCGCGTGGCGCGTTGATCCTCGCAGACGGCACCCGGCTCGCAGCCGATCTGGTCATCGCCGCCGACGGCGTGAGATCGACCATCACCCAAACCCTGGACATTCCGATCACGCGCGTCGCGCACCAGGACGGCATCACGCGGATCCTTCTCGATCGCGACGGACTGCGCGACGACAAATGGAACAGCATTCACGACTTCTATGATTACCGCGGACGTCCGTTGCGGGTGCTCTACACACCGTGCGGCGCGGACGCCTTCTATTTCTGCCTGATGGCGCCCATCACCGATCTCGAAGCGGCGTCCGTTCCGATCGCCGGCGCACTCTGGACTGCGCGCTTTCCCGATCTCGCGCCGGCATTGCGGCGGGTCGGCAATTCCGGCCGCCA